>JAZQKM010000266.1:0-2413 GCA_045542155.1 Eubacteriales bacterium | reverse complement strand
GGTGGGTATGCCTTATTATAGCACCCCTTTACGTTCTTGTCAATTCTTTTTATTAAAAAACATATGTTTTTTAATATTTTGTACAAAAAAGACAGGTGATTTTTGGTCACCTGTCCTTGCCTTTGTTATTGTTGGGAGAACACGAAGGTTCCACTTGCTGCCTTAACGCGCTCTTGCCCATTGACAAGATAGCCGCGCGGTGCAACAACGTATCCGTTTGCTTCTTGGGGATAAGTCAGTTGCAATTCGATGCGCTCCCCTGCTCTTTCCCATTTGACCTCAACACGTCCCGCAGGGGCGTTGTAATATGCCTTTGCGTGCTGCAAAGTGGAAGGAAATACAGGACGTATATCGATATTCGCCGCACTTTGCCGGTCGGGGTTGGGACGGATGCCCGCGAAATATTCGATGAACAGCGCCGAAATATCACCCCAGAAATGGTGGTTGAGGGAGCCGTAAGGCGCTCGGACGTTTTCGGCAAGTGTGGTCAGTCCGTCGGCAATCATCACACCGTAAGAGGGCGCGTCGAGGCGCGTAATCATCTTGATGGCGAGGTCCTCGTAGCCGTTTTCGCAAAGCACGCGGAAGATAACGCGTCCGCCAAGCACACCAACACCCATATGGTCGTCTTGCTTGTGGATCTCGTCAAGCAGAACGGCCAACGCCTTTTGTTTTTCTTCCTCGGTGTCGCACAGGCCGTAGAAGATCGCCATTGCCGGCGCCGACTGATAGCCGCTGATAAAGCGCATTGTTTCGGCATCTTCGAGCAAATGCTTGCGAATAGCGGCGCGCATCTCATCGGCAAAGTTGCGGCAGTACTCTGCCGCTTCGGGCATTTTCATGCGGTCATAGAGATATGCCGCCTTGTTAGCAAGGTCATACGCAATGGTACTGTCGGTAAAAATAAGAGGCGTGGTGTATTCGGGGTTGGGCGTACACCAATCGCCAAGTCCAATCTCGAGCAGTCCATGGATATCGCGGCGCGAGGTCAGATAGCGGAAATAGCGCAGCATTGCCTCCTTTGCCACCTCGGCTACGCGCAAGTCGTCGCGCAAAACCGCGCAGAAATAAGGAAGATAAATAAGCACGCTATCCCACGCGGGGCCGTTGCCCCAATGGAAGCCCCAGCCGCCCGTAGGAACGATGCCGGGGAGAGCACCTTGCTCGTTCATTGCGCGCACGATGCACTTTTCCCACATCAAGTAGTTATCTTCGGGTTCAAAATTGAGGAGTGTCTGCTCGGCAGAAAGTGCCGCATCGGCGGTCCATCCGTTCTTCTCTCTGTGAGGACAGTCGTTGGGAAAATGCTGGAAATTACCGAGCGTGGAGCGACGCGTCATTTGTTGCAGAGTGTTTAAAATCTCATTCGAGCAAGAAAAATCACCTCTGTCACCAAGCGCGGTGTTCATCACTACGCAGGTCAAAAGCTCAGGCGTTGCCTGATGCGCCTCAATGCCCGTAACGTAGGCATAACGGAAGCCATAATAAGTAAAATGCGGGATGTATTCTTCAATTCCCTCACCCTTGCAGGTATACTCGGTGCGTTGTACATAGGGGTTTAGATGCGCCAAGTGCGGACGGTCGAACATAATGGTCTTAAAGGAAATTTTGCCGTCCTCAACAAGCTCACTGTGGTCGATTGTGATGTGTTGTCCTTTCTCCCCCTTGACAGAAAGTCGCGTAAGGCCTACCGCGTTAACACCAAAATCATAGAGATATCCGCCGTCGACGGGAGTGATGGATACCGCCTTCCTTTCCCCCGTGGCAACGATGGGGCGGTTATCACACAAGATAGGATCGCCCGAGTTGGTGGAACGGTGAATGGGGTGCGTCCACCCCGACAGGTCACAGCCGGGTAAATTCCAATTTGCAACCTCTTTGCTCGCATCGTATTTTTCCCCATAGCGCAAATCGTCAAAGACGATGGGAGAGGGGTGACAAAGAACATTTTCGTCGGCTTCCATCACTGTTTTTTTGCCACCTGTTGTGAGTTCTATTGCAAAAGCCAGCTTGGGAGCGGAAAGAAAAGACGTTTTGTCAAAATCCCAAATAAATCCGCCAAATCCGTTTTGCATACCGTTGCCGAGAAGGAACGCCACTACGTTATCGCCCTTGCAAAGAAGAGAGGAAACGTCGTACGTATCGTAAGGTAACACCTGCTCGGGGTTGACGATGTAAGGGGAAAGATGCCCCTTTGTAATCTTTTTGCCGTTGACGTAGAGCTCATAAAAGCCGAGGGCACAAACGGTCAGCTCTGCCTTTTCGGGCAGCGTCGAAAGTTTGAAATCGCGGCGCATATAAGGAGCGGCAACCCAATCGTTGAGTGTGCAGGTTTTTCTTGAAAAGGATATAAACTTTTGTGAGAATACCATTTTCGTTCTCCTCCTTTTTACTTTTATCTCATTATAGCACA
>JAZQKM010000265.1:0-16224 GCA_045542155.1 Eubacteriales bacterium | reverse complement strand
TCCTGCGGCGCACACGGAACCACCGCAGCACTCGCAATGCTCAACGACGCTGTTAAGAAGGGTGGCGTTATGGCATCCTCGCACGTGGGCGGTCTTTCAGGTGCGTTTATCCCCGTTTCCGAGGATGCAGGTATGATAGCCGCAGTCGAGCGCGGTGCGCTCTCTTTGGAGAAGCTTGAGGCGATGACAGCGGTTTGCTCGGTTGGTCTTGATATGATCGCCGTTCCCGGAGATACTCCCGAGGACGTTATCAATGGCATTATCGCAGATGAAATTTCCATTGGTGTTGTTAATACCAAAACAACGGCTGTGCGTCTTATTCCCGCATACGGCAAAAAAGCAGGTGAGAGCGTAGAGTTTGGCGGTCTTTTGGGAACTGCTCCCATTATGGCTATCAATACCTACTCTCCCGCAAAATTCATCGGCCGCGGCGGAAGAATACCCGCACCTATCCATAGTCTGAAAAATTAAGGAGACACACAACATGAAATGGATGATCGCATCCGATATTCACGGCTCAGCTTATTACTGCCGCGAGCTGTTGGGGGCATTCGAGCGCGAGAATGCAAGCAAATTGTTGCTTCTCGGTGACGTGCTCTATCACGGCCCTCGCAACGACCTGCCGCGTGATTATGCGCCCAAGGAAGTGATTGCAATGCTCAACGGCATCAAGGAAAAACTGCTCTGCGTACGCGGAAACTGCGATACCGAGGTCGACCAGATGGTATTGGAATTTCCCGTGCTTGCCGATTATGCAATTCTTGTGGCAGGCGAGCGTATGATCTACGCCACCCACGGCCACGTATATAACGAGAACAAACTCCCGCCTTTGCAAAAGGGAGATGTTCTCTTACACGGGCACACACACGTTCCCAAATGTGTGGAGCACGAGGACTATCTTTATATCAACCCCGGCTCGGTTTCTATCCCGAAAGAGAATAGCCCTCACGGATATTTGATTCTCGACGGTGCACAGCTGACGTGGAAGAGCCTTGACGGCACCGCTTATATGGAGTATTCTTTTTGATATTATCTTTGCTTTTGCGTGTTTTTTGTGAAAAAAGTATGAAAAAAACAAAAAAACTATTGCAAAAAAAAGAAAAAGATGGTATTCTATAGGTGTAATATTTCGGCTATTGCCGAAGAAAGGGTGAAAAAACATGAAAAAGAACAAGAGAATCAAAATCAACACCAAAGCAACCGATATGCTTCTTCCTAAGGCATACAGACCCCTCTCTCCTTGGAACTACTTCTGGCGCAGTGTTCTGTATTCCATTCCCGTAATCGGTTGGATCTTCCTTTTGGTACATGCAATTTCCGGCAAGAGCCGTCACGGCCGTAGCTTTGCGCGTTCCTATTTCTGCGCTTTGCTGGTTGGCGTAATTGCAGGTATTATCGCTGCCGCAGTAGCCTTTGCTATGGGTGCAATTTGAGCCCATTCGGTTTTAAGGTTTCCTGTTTAAAAAACGTATCTTTTGCGCGTTTTGTGGCAGAAAAAACGATCGACAAGGGGAAAGACAAACGTCTTTCCGCTTGCTTTTTTTGCCACTTTTTGGTTTTTTTTGTAGCGTGCTAAAGTTTTTGTTTAAAGTGACTGAATATTATCGTGAAAAACGAAATATTTTTCAAAAAAAAGCAAAATACCCCTTGACAAACACCTAAAAAAGTGGTAATCTATTATTGTAAACATTCTGACTATGTCAGAGGAAAGGGTGAAAATAACTATGAAGACAAAGAAGATCTCCAAGAGAAAGCAACTCAGACAAATCGAGAAGCACCTGCCGAAGTCCTATAGACCCATCTCCGCTTGGGGCTATTTCTGGCGCGCAGTTCTGTACGCTATTCCCGTAATTGGCTGGCTCATTCTCCTGATCAATGCGATCGGTTCCAAGAACCGCAACGGTCGTAACTTTGCTCGCTCCTATTTCTGCGCACTGCTCCTTGCAGTTATCATTGCAGTTATCGGTGTAGTAGTAAACTACGTTACCGGCAATGCTCTCGTTGACCTCGCAAAGGCTGTTATCGAGACCATTAAATAATCTACATAAGGTTATTGAAAAGACCTCATCCGTAAAAAGCGGATGAGGTCTTTTTCATATCTTTCCGGCAAGGTTTTCGCGCAAAGAGGAGAGAATGCGTTTTTCGAGACGGGAAATATAAGACTGCGATATTCCCAAAAGGTCGGCGACTTCCTTTTGCGTCATTTCTCTGCCTGTTCGCATCCCGTAGCGCAACTCAATGAGCTCACGCTCGCGTGGAGCCAAATTGCAAACCGCATCGCGCACCATTTGCCTTTCCTCACGCTGTTCTAATTCGTACGAGATACTTTCTTCCTCGCTTCCCAAAATGTCAGATAGCAAAAGCTCGTTGCCGTCCCAATCGGTGTTGAGCGGTTCGTCAATGGAGATGGCGTTGCGTTGCGAATTGTTTTTGCGAATATACATCAAAATTTCATTTTCAATACATCGCGAGGCGTAGGTAGCAAGCTTAATACTTTTGTCGGCACGAAAGGTGTTGATGGCCTTGATAAGCCCGACTGTTCCAATAGAAATCAAATCCTCAATGCCTGTGCCCACGTTCTCGAATTTTTTGGCGACGTAGACCACCAAGCGCAGATTGTGCTCGATGAGGCGTGCGCGCACGTTGTCGTCATCGATATGTTCAATACAATCGGCTTCTTCCTCCTGTGAGAGCGGAGAGGGAAGAGTGTCCGGACCGTTGATGTAAAAGAGCTCTTTCGGTTTACAAAATAAGGCGACTATTTTCAGTCGCAAACGGTTGAACCAAGTCATAGGTTGCCTCCTGTGGTGATGTCAGTGCATCGCGATGATGGCATCAAAGTCGGAGCTTTCCTTCATTGGTGCCGGTGCGATTAAGTAATCGGCGGGGTAGGTTTCTTTTCCGCTTATGAGGGTGAGCTTATCGGGAAGAATGGCAGGCAGCACTCCCGTACCCGTTGCGGTGTTGGTGGGAACGAGCCGAATGTGTGTGGCGTATTGCTTATCGGAAAGCCACTTCTCGGCAGAGGGGCTTTGCAGCGCCGCAGAGAGAGACGGGGGCAGAGCCCCAAGGATACGTGCCTTATCGGCTACAATGACGCTACGGCCGCTGATAGGCTCTCGCAAATGGTTTCCGGTGTCCACCAAGGCGCGCAAGGTCACAGTTTTGCCAAACAGTTCGGCTTTTACAGTCACGTATTCCGTTTTTTTGGAAAGCCCGAGGAAACGTCCGCCCTGCACGGTGGCAAGCCCTGCCAGCGCGGCAATCAGCGCAAAGACGAGCAGAGAGCTGCTGTTTTCCTGCGTATCACCAAGAGGAAGTTGAACGCGATTGAAAAGGGCATAGAGCGCGGTCATCACACCGCCGAGAATCATAGATGTAAGAACCCCCACGACCGTACATTTCAAAAGTGTTGAGAGCGGTGCTTTTTTGGTTGCGAATACGGCACAGGACATCAAAAAAATGACGGCACCGTCGCAAAGCAGTCCCCAAAAGCCTTCTACTCCCGAAAAGAGCGCGAGTACCGCCCAAAGCCCTCCCGCGGCGGCGGAAAGCCAAGCACGCCATCGGCTGACCTTGCGGTGGAGCAGACTTGCCGTTATCATCAAGGAAAGCAAATTCATACAGGTGTTGATGAGAAAATACAAATCTACGTAAACCTCTTGTTCCATACCAAGCCCCCTTGTGTTGTTCTGTTCTTATTATACCGCCCGCTCACCGATAAAATTGTCGCAAAAGGGAGGCGAAAAAAATTTTTGCAAATACTATACTTTTTGCCGAATTTGTGATATAATGAAAGAAGCAATCAGAAAAGAGGATTTGAATATGTCCAATTTGAAGAATTTTCAAGCTTTATTGATAGAAAACGGTTATGATGCCGCCATTATTACCGACCAACTCAACCAGCAGTATCTTTCGGGCTTTGAGTTCCACGACGGTATCGTTCTTGTTTTGCAAAAGGACGCTTATCTCCTGACCGATTTTCGCTATGCGGAAGCGGCAAAGGAAAAGGCTTGCCGCGATATGCAGGTGCTCACCCCCGAAAAGGGCGCGACCGATGCTATCTGCACACTTCTTCGTGAGCACAACTGTGCGCGTGTTGCCATTGAGGAAGACAATCTTTCGTATGCTTCCTACGAGCATTACCGCAGTCTGTTTGTAGGTTCCGCTATTGAGGGCGGAGCATCGGTTCTTTTAAACCGCCTGCGCTTACATAAGAGCGATGAAGAATTGGAAGCCATCGCGCGCGCACAAGATATCACCGACGGAGCTTTTGCACACATTCTCAAGGTGCTCACTCCCGAAATGACCGAAATTGACGTTGCCCTTGAGTTGGAAATGTATATGCGTCGCCACGGAGCGCAGGGCTTGGCGTTTGAGACCATTGCGGTGTCCGGCACAAACTCCTCTCGCCCACACGGCGTGCCACGCCCGGTCAAGCTGGAAAAAGGCTTTTTGACCATGGATTTTGGTGCACGTCTTGACGGTTATTGCTCGGATATGACACGCACGGTCGTTCTCGGCCGCGCCGATGAGGATATCAAAAAGGTTTACAATACCGTCCTTTTGGCACAAACGGTTGCTCTTGAAGCCGCCGCCGAGGGTGTTTCCTGCTACGAGCTCGATGCTGCCGCACGCAACGTCATTCACGGTGCGGGATACAAGGGGTGCTTCGGTCACTCCTTAGGTCACGGCGTGGGAATGTTCGTGCACGAAGAACCCCGTCTTTCTCCCAAGGCAGACAAAAAAGACGTTTTGGAACGCGGACACGTGGTAACCTTTGAGCCCGGTATTTACATTGAAGGCAAGTATGGCTGTCGCATTGAGGATATGGCAGCTGTTTGCAACGACGGCAGTATTCGAAACTTTACCAAGAGTCCGAAGGAATTGATAGAACTGTTCTAATGGAGGTCGTATGAATATGTTTTTAACAGCGGCACAAGACGTGCCGGTGGTTGAAAAGGTGTGGAATTTGGTGGATTGGATTGTTGTGCAATTCAATCTTCCCATCAATGCCGTTGCGATTGCCAGCATTTTGGGTGCGGCACTTTGCATGGCGGTTCCGTATCTTTTGGGTAGCATTTCGCCTGCCATTCTCATTTCTCGCCGCATCTGCGGAACGGATATTCGCACCGTTGGCAGAAAGAGTGCGGGAACCTACAATATGCTGGTTTCTTTTGGCACCAAAATGGCAGCTGTGAGTGCTTTGTGCGAGTTCTTTATCGGTTACTTTGCCGTGTGGTTTGGCAGATTTGTTTGGGAAGCCAACGGAGCGGGACTTGCCTTGTTCTTTGTTGTAGTCGGCAACATGTTCCCTGTGTTCTACCGCATGAGTGGCGGCAAGGGCGTTGTTACCATGATTGGTTCGGCTGCGGCATTGCACCCTATTGTTGCAGCGCTTCTGCTTATTGTTTTCGGGCTTTCGGTATTTGCTACCAAGCTTGTAGCCTTCGGTTCGGTTGCTATCGCGCTTTTGTATCCGCTTTTTGTCAAGGCATTTGCAAATGCGGGATTACAAATGGCAATGGCAGTGTTCGTTACCTTTTTTGTGCTTTGGGCACACCGACACAACTTCCGTCGTGTGCAGGAAAGCAAGGAGGAAAAATTCTATTTTAGCGACTATTTGAAAAAGAAGAAAGCCGAGGCAGAGGACGATGACGAGTGATGCATACACCAAAATCGTAGAACTGATTGTGGCGGCAGGGGAGTTGGGCGTTTTGAAAAAAGCGGTGCTTTCCAAGCCACTTGACAAGGCAAACGTCAAGTGCACACTCACGTTGCGTCGCGTAGGCGGAAAAACGGTGTTGCAAGCTGAAACCTTGCGCGCCGACAACAAGGCTTTACACGAAAATATTGCAACCAAAGATGATGCGCGCCTGTTGCAAATCGCATCTGCTTGGGCGCAAATCAACGTCATCACCACGCAGGGGGATTGTGAATTGCGTTCTTCCAAAAAGGGCAAGGTCGCGCTCATCGGCGGCGACAAGCTATCGCGCGCAATGGAGCAAAACGATGCACCGTGCGCCAAAATTGAGAGCAATAACCGCGAAAAGAATTATATACTGTCGGGTAACGAGCCCTTTCTTAAGCTTCTTGACGTCAGCGACGAAAGCGGTCGCGTACGCGATAAGAAGCAGTCAAAATTCCGTCAAATCAATCGCTTTTTGGAGCTTATCCGCGATTGTCTTTCCCATCTGCCTGCCACGGGCACACTCCGCATTTGCGACCTGTGTTGCGGAAAGAGCTATCTTTCCTTTGCGGCATACCACTATTTTACCGAGGTTTTACGCAGAGATGTCCGCATGACGGGCGTTGACCGCAAGCCCGACGTTGTGGCATATTGCAACGAGGTAGCAAAAAAGCTGAATTTTGGCGGCTTGGAATTTCTCTGCGGCGACGTCAACAAATACGAATGCAACGAGCACGTGCACCTGGTGATTTCCTTGCACGCTTGCGATATTGCTACCGATTTTGTATTGAACAAGGCGACCGAGTGGCAAGCGGACGTGATTTTGTCAACGCCTTGCTGTCACCACGAAATGAACCATACACTCGATTGTGGGGCACTTTCCTTTATTGCCGAGCATTCGATGTTACGCCAAAAGCTTTGCGATGCCGCAACCGATGCTTTGCGTCTCAAGCGTTTGGAAGCCTGCGGTTATTCCGTTTGTGCACTTGAGCTTATAGACCCCGAGGAAACCCCAAAAAACATTATGCTGCGTGCGTTGAAGCGTCGCAATTTCGACCTTGCATCCCCCGAGGCAAAACGCTTGCAAGAGGAATATTTTGCGGCAAAGGCGTTTTTGGTGGGTGACAAAAAAGTCGCGTTTTAATGCTTGAAAGATAAAAGGAGATAGACTATGTTCAAACTCTTTTCTCGAAAAAAGGACCCCAATAGCAAAGCATACCGTTGGGAAATGGCGCGGCAGATGGCAAATCACCACATCCGCTACGTAACCGAGAAGCGAGACGGTGTGGACGAGGTCATCGGGCGTAACGGTGGATTGAACATCCGAGATGACGAGCTCATTGTTTTTGCTTCCGCAGACGTTGTCTTTCGATGCAAAATCGAACAGATGCAAGCGTGGGAGCTACTCTCCAAGGATGGCGTAGTCATTACTGCCCCCGACCTTGAGCACGGCGGCCGAGAACGCACCATTATTGTGTTTTATGTATATTATCGATAACATGTAATTTTAAAAAACGGCACTTTCCGTGTGGAAGGTGCCGTTTTTTTGTTTTTCAAAAGCATACGGCAAAGTATAATTTTTGCACAACTCGGCAAAATAGAAGCAAAGGCAAAAATCGGCGGTTGCAGCAAGCGCAATCGTCCACACAGGAGTGAGAGAATGAAAGAATTTACCTATACCATCCAAGATAAAGACGGAATGCACGCGCGCCCTGCGGGCAGACTTGTAGCGGTGGCAAAGCAATTTGCTTCGCATATCAGCGTCAAGGCAAACGGTAAAACGGCAGACGGCAAGCGGTTGATTTCCCTGATGATGCTCGGTGCAGTCCTCGGCACAACCCTGACTTTTTCAATTTCGGGTGAGGATGAGGAAAAAGCCGCCCTTGAGCTTGAACGCTTTTGTCGCACGCAATGGAATCCTACGGGGGAAGTTCTGAGTGATGAAGCAATCGAAAACTAAAGTCGTACACGGCACGGGCATCGGCTCGCGGTCTGCCGTTGGCAAACTGCGTTTTTTGCACACATCCACGCAAAAAAGTAAGAAAGAGGGAAGAGGGCTCGAAGAAGAACGCGCGCGTCTTTATGATGCCATCTCCTCTGTTGCGCGCTCGATAGAGAATTTGCAAAAAACAGCCGAAGAGGACATCGGGGCGGATGCCGCCGAGATATTTGCCATTCACGCAATGCTTCTTGCGGACGAGGACTTACTCGAAGCAATGGAGCGCGCTCTTTTAGAGGGGCTTTCTGCCGAGGCAGCGGTGGGGGCGGCATCGGATGAACTTTCTGCAACTCTTGCAGCTCTCGATGACCCCTATTTGCGTGCGCGTGCGGCGGATATCAGAGACGTTTGCTCTCAGGTCATCGAAGAGCTGTCGGGAAAAAGCGAAAGCGCGATACAGCAAACAAACGAACCCTATATTCTTGTGGCGAGTGATTTGACACCCTCGCAAACCGTTGGGCTTGACCGTGCCACGCTTTTGGGATTTGTTACGGCCCAGGGCTCTCCCAACTCACACACCGCCATTTTGGCGCGCGCGATGGGAATTCCTGCTCTCGTTTGCACGGGGGAGATTCCAAACGAATACGATGACACCGTAGCCCTTTTGGATGCCGAAAGCGGAACGCTTACACTCTCGCCGAGCGAGGAGGAAAAAGCCGATTTTTCCAAACGTTGTGCAAAAGATGCTCAAATGGCACAGGAGCGTGAGCGTGTTTTGCATACCTTAATGAATAAACCCGCCGTCACAAAGTTCGGTCACCGCGTTCTCATTTATGCCAACGTAGGTGGGGAAGAGGAAATTGACGCGGCTCTTTCGAGCGGTGCCGACGGTATCGGACTTTTGCGGAGTGAATTTTTGTATCTTTCTCTTGACCGAGCCCCCGATGAGGAGCGACTATATCAAAGCTACAAAGCGGTCGCCGAGCGGATGCAAGGGCGGCGCGTGGTTATCCGCACGCTCGATATTGGAGCGGATAAGCAGGTCTCCTATCTTTCTTTGCCCCGTGAGGAAAATCCCGCGCTCGGCTTGCGCGGTGTGCGTCTTTGCTTGCGCGAGAGAACGCTCTTTTGCGAACAGCTGCGTGCTATTTTGCGCGCGTCTGCGCATGGCAAGGTCGCTCTAATGCTCCCGATGATTGTGAGCGTCGATGAGATTCGCGCTTGCCGCGATTTGATTGGCGAGTGTATGCAAACGCTCTCCGAACGCGGGCAAGAATATGACAAGAATTTGGAAATCGGCATTATGATCGAAACGCCTGCGGCGGCAATTATGTGCCGTGAGCTTGGGCGTGAGGTTGACTTTTTTTCGGTCGGTACAAACGACCTTTTGCAGTATACGCTTGCGGCGGATAGGCAAAACCCACACGTGGAAGCACTTTGCACTTCTAACCGCGAGCCCGTTCTGCGCCTCATTGCCACGGCGGCAGAGGCAATACACGAGTCGGGCGGTTGGATAGGCATTTGCGGTGAACTCGCCGCCGACCTTTCTCTTACGCAACGCTTTTGCGATATGCACGTGGACGAGCTTTCGGTCTCACCCCCCTATCTTTTGGAATTGCGTGAGAGTGTTTTGAAATGTGAATAATTCTTTGGAGGATAAAGAAATGGAAAAGAAAATAGAGTGTTTGATAGCCCCTTGTACGGGAAAAACAGTACCTCTCTCGGAGGTTCCCGACGAGGTGTTTGCAGGTGGTATTTTAGGGGAAGGCATTGGAATTGAACCTGCTGACGGGAAAGTTTTTGCACCTGTGGACGGAATCATCACATCTGTGACAGATTCGCGTCATGCACTGACTTTAATGAGCGCAAACGGTACCGATTTGCTCCTGCACATCGGTGTAGATACCGTTAGCCTTGCGGGCGAGGGCTTTCACCTGCACGTGGCATTGGGAGACCGCATCAAGGCGGGACAACCGATTGCCGACGTGGATATTGCTTTTATTCGCTCGCGCGGACTTTCCGCAATTTGCTCGGTGGTAGTTACCGAGCCTGACAAAATTGAAAATATTGAATACCATCCCGGGGATTGCAAGGGCGGCAAGGATGCCGTGATGTGCTATACTGTTACGGGGAAAGGGGTTTTATGACAAACACACAAACGATTGAAAAAAAGCGAAAATTCGGTAGCGGTTTTTTTGAGGTTCTGCAACGTGTAGGACGTGCTTTTATGTTGCCCATCGCCCTTTTGCCCATAGCAGGGCTTCTTTTGGGTGTGGGTGCATCCTTTACCAATGAAGCAACGCTGGAGGCATATAATCTTTTGGGCATTATGGGACCGGGTACGGTTCCTTATACCGTATTCTCATTGCTCGCCTCTGTGGGAACGGTTATTTTTGACAATCTGCCGCTTTTGTTTGCTATGGGTGTAGCTCTTGGTATGGCAGAGAACGAAAAGGCAACGGCAACACTTTCTGCGGCTATTGCGTTCTTCGTAATGCACAAGACCATCAGCACCCTTTTGGATATTAGCGGCAAGCTTGCAGAGGGTGCAATGCCCGAGGGAACCGTTGCAAACGTTGTGGGCATTCAATCCCTGCAAATGGGCGTATTTGGCGGTATTATTGTTGGTCTTGGTGTAGCTTGGTTGCACAACCGATTTTACAAAATCAAGTTACCCACCGTCATTTCCTTCTTTGGCGGCACGCGATTTGTGCCCATCATTTCTACCTTGGCGTATATCCTTGTGGGTGTTTTGATGTTCTTCCTTTGGCCCTTTGTACAAACGGGTATCTATGCTCTCGGCGACCTCGTTTTACGTTCCGGATATGCGGGAACGCTTATTTACGGTTTTATCGAACGTATTTTGATTCCGTTTGGACTTCACCACGTTTTCTATCTGCCGTTCTGGCAAACGGGAGTAGGCGGCTCTGCAATGATAGACGGGGTTATGGTATACGGCGCGCAAAATATCTTCTTTGCCGAGCTGGCATCTCCCAACACCACGCGTTTTTCGGTGGAAGCCTGCCGCTTTATGAGCGGTAAATTCCCACTTATGATATTCGGTCTGCCCGGTGCGGCATTGGCGATGTACACCTGTGCGCGCCCCGAGAAGAGAAAGGTCGCAGGCGGTCTGCTTCTTTCGGCGGCGTTGACCTCAATGCTTACGGGTATCACAGAGCCTATTGAGTTTACGTTCTTATTCGTCGCACCTGTGCTGTACGTTATCCATTCGATTCTTGCAGGACTTGCGTATATGCTGATGCATCTGTTGAACGTCGGTGTTGGAATGACGTTCTCGGGCGGTCTTATCGACTTGACGCTCTTTGGCATTCTGCAAGGCAACGCAAAGACGAATTGGCTGATGATTCCCTTGGTTGGCGCAATTTACTTTATTGTTTATTTCTTCCTATTCCGTTTCTTAATTCTCCGTCGCAACTATGCAACGCCGGGGCGCGAAGAGGGAGAAGAAGAGGTCAAGCTCTACACCCGTGCGGACTATAACGAAAAGAAGAACGCGCCAAAGAACGGGGATACCAACGATGTTTCAAGGCTTATTCTCGAAGGTCTTGGCGGAAATGACAATATCGTCACCCTCGACTGTTGCGCCACGCGCTTGCGTGTAACGGTCAAGGATGAAGGCCTTGTTTCGGATGACATTCTCAAAGCGAGCGGTGCACGCGGTGTTATCCGTCGCGGCGGCGGCGTGCAGGTCGTTTACGGCCCGCAGGTCTCGGTTGTCAAAAGCGAGCTTGAGGATTATATGAGCACTCTCAAATAACCAAAACAGACAAACACCATCCAAATGATGGTGTTTGTCTGTTTTTGTCTATGAATATTCAAAAAAGTATGCTATAATATAATAAATTTTTGACATTTTAGTGATGCTGACAGTGGTTTTCTCGTTTGTTTTATTGAAAGAGAAAAAACCTATTAAAAAGGAGTTATACAAGTTATGGAAGATAAACAGATTGTGGATCTGTATTGGGCGCGTTCCGAAGAGGCGATAACCGAAACGGACAAGAAGTATGGGCGATACTGTTACTATATCGCCTATCAAATTCTTTGTGATAATGAGGATGCCGAGGAAATTGTAAACGATACATATCTCAAAACATGGAATACAGTTCCGCCTAACCGACCCGACCCCCTCAAGGGGTACGTCGGTATGATCAGCAATCAGTTGGCGTGTGACCGTTACGATGCCAAAAGAGCCGCTAAGCGAGGCGGTGGACAGCTGCCGAGTGTGTTGCATGAGCTATCCGAGTGTATTCCCGCAGGGGACAGCGGCGAAGATGTTGGATACAGCATTGCTCTGCGCGATGCACTCAAGCGTTTTTTAAAATCGTTACCCCAAAGGACGAGAACGATATTCGTGCGCCGCTATTGGTACGTTGCTTCCATTTCGGAGATTGCCGAGGAATTTGGCATGAAGGAGAGCAACGTGGCAATGCTGATGCTTCGCACACGTCTCAAATTAAAGGCATTTTTGGAGAAGGAGGGGCTTTGAGATGAATGACAAAAATATTTTTGATGCTTTGCGTGATATCGATATGGAGTGGATTCTCGATGCGGCTCCCACAAAAAGAAGGTCAGCGGCGCGAGCATGGGGCAGATGGGGCGCCGTGGCAGCCTGCCTTTGCCTTGTTATAACAGCAATTCTCGGTGTTGGTTTGTGGTTGCATTCCAAAGCCGCAGATTCCTCGAACCCTGTTCCGCAGCACATACACGTTTTTGGGGAGTGGCATACCATAAAAGAGGCTACGTGTACCGAGAAAGGGGAGAAGGCACGCATTTGCGCTTGCGGCGAAGAGGAGATTCGATTTGTTGCACTTCTCCCACACTTTGCAGGGGAATGGGTGGTGGAAAAAGAGCCTACCATCAAGCTTCCCACCCCCGACGATCCAAACCAAAGAGAACCGGGGATCAAGTGTCAGTTCTGCCACCATTGCGGAGCCAAGCTTGAGGAAGAGTTGATTCCCGCCGTAGGCTCGTTAGGACTTGCGTACGCCATCAATCTTGACGGAAAGACCTGTACGGTTGCAGGTATTGGCAACTGTGTTGATACAGAAATCATCGTTCCGCAAAACTTTTGCGGTTATCGGGTCACGGCTATTGCAAAGGATGCTTTTCGAAATTGCAGGGACGTTTTGAGTATTACGCTGCCCGATAGCATTACAACCATTGGAGACTATGCCTTTTCCTATTGCCTCAACCTTACCAAGGTAACGCTTCCCGAGGGACTGACCGATATTGGAGAGTGGGCGTTTTCGGATAGTGATATTTCAGAGATTACAATCCCCACAACAGTCAAAAGCATAGGGGGGAGTGCATTCCATAGCTGCTACAAGCTGAAGAGCATTGTTTTGCCTGAAGGGCTTGAAACGATCGGCTCGTTTACCTTCTACTTCTGCAAGAGCCTCGAAAGCATTGTCATTCCCGAGAGTGTTACAAGCATAGAAGAGAACGCGTTTGACTATTGTAGCGCTTTAAAGGAAATTTCTTTGCCTTCGGGCTTAACAAGTATAGGGCATTCTGCGTTTGATAATTGCAGTAGTTTGGAAAGCATCGTTTTGCCGGGAACACTCGAAACCATTCCGACGTTCGCCTTTTATAAATGCTACAAGCTCGCGAGGATTACAATTTCGAACGGCATCACCGCTATTGAAAGCAAAGCGTTTTACGGAACTGTCATTACCGAAATCACCATACCGGTTAGCGTTCAGGTTATCGATAGCCACGCCTTTTCCTATTGCAAATTCCTTACCACCATTTTTTACGAGGGAACCTCCGAGCAGTGGGAAGAGATAGAAAAACGCATCTATTGGGATTACGAATTGAATTGCGATATTGTTTTTCTTGGTGATTCAAAAGAATAATAAAGCCCCGTGTATGCGAAAATGCATACACGGGGTGTATTTTATTGCTTTTGCGAAAGCTTTTTGATAAAGTCGTTGATTTCCTCGCCTACGGCGGCGACCTCGGCTTCAAATTCGGCAGCGGTGACACGCAGAATGCCCGAATGAACCGCGGAGAACTGCAAGAGCTTGTCTCCCGAGACCATACGGATGTTGTAGTTGGGGCCGAGCTCGTGCATCATCCGTTCGATATAAGCATCGGCAGTTTGATTCTCTTTTGTGTAAACGATGCGGTAGCCGTCGTGCAAAAGCTCCGAGCCTGCTCCGTCGGGAACGAGGTAGGCATCAAACACAAGCGTGAGTTCGGTTTTGGTAAAAGCGACGTAGTTGCTCAAAATATCCATCAGCGTCTCTCTCGCTTTTTCCAAGCTGAATTCTGCAACCTCGCGCAAAGAGCTCCACGCCCAAATGACGTTGTAACCGTCCACGATGACCATGTGTTTTTGGGGAAGGGGCTTTTTGTGCGCGTTTTTCTTCTCTTCTTTGGCGGCATTGATGCGTTTTTCGCCATACTGACGGCGGCGGATAGGACCAAAGGAGCGCAACATGAGAGCTTCTATTTCGTCGTCGCTCAACTGATATTTGTTCGCCAGCTTACGTGGAGCGGGGAGGATGCTTGCCGCGGCGTCGGTTAAGGAGACATTTGCATCAAGATGCTTCCAAGCCTCTACCTCATTCCAAGGAACAACGACACCCGCGCCGTGCTCGCAGAATACCGAATGCGGTGCGTTTTCGAGGTCAGCGGCAGGGTCGTAGCCCACGGCGGCAACCACCTCTTCTTGGTTGTGGCAGGGCTCGTATCCGTCAGACGTGCAAGAAATATGCCCCTCGCCGCGCGTGTATGAAATGAGTTCGCGGGGATAATCGTGCAACGTAGCAACAGGAGCGCGACCGACAACGACCGTTCTGTCGCCAACGGCACCTTCAATCTCAAAGGTTGCGGCGCGCATTTGCAAATCTGACATTACACGTCCTACAAACGAAGAGGGAAGCTCGATGCGGAATTCGTAATAGGGTTCGAGCAAAATGCACCCCGATTGCATGAGTCCTTGTCGCACAGCGCGCAAGGTCGCTTCTCGAAAATCGCCGCCCTCGGTGTGCTTTAGGTGTGCACGTGCCGCAACAAGCGTGATTTTGGCATCGGTCAGCATCGCACCCGTGAGCGTTCCGCGATGGACTTTTTCATAAAGATTGAACAAGATTAAGCGCTGCCAATTCAAGTCGAGTGTGTTTGGTGGCAAATGCACGTCAAACGAGAGCCCCGAGCCCGCGGGGCGAGGCTCGATGAGCAGCTGCACCTCGGCATAATGTCGCAAGGGCTCAAAGTGACCGATGCCGAGCGCGCGTGCGGCGGGCTTTTCTTTGTAGAGAATTCTGCCTGCATCCAGCTCACAGGCAATGCCAAAGCGGTCAAGGATAAGGCGGCGCAAAAGCTCGATTTGCACCTCTCCCATCAGTCGTGCTTCAATTTGACTGAGTTCGCTGTTCCACAAGAGATGCAGGGAGGGCTCTTCTTCCTCAAGCTCCTTTAGGCGGGGGAAGTATAGCATTGGATCGCACCCTTCGGGGAGTGCGATACGGTAGGAAAGAACGGGCTCGAGCACGGGACGTCCCGCGTCACTCTCAAAGCCGAGCCCCATTCCCGCATAGGTGGCAGAAAGACCGACAACGGCGCAAATTTCGCCAATTTCGGCTTTGTCGACCTGCTCATACTTATCGCCCGAATAGAGGCGGAGCTGATTGACCTTTTCGCGCATTTGCTGACCGTCGGCAGACAAATAGGGAATTTCATCGCGTACGCGGAGTGTTCCGCCCGTCACCTTAAGGTAGGTCAGGCGCGTATTGCCGTCGCGTGCGATTTTGTATACACGTGCGCCAAATTTGGTGTTTTCATAGAGCGGAGACAGGGTAAGGCGGTCGAGCGTGTGTAAAAGATGCTCAACACCCGTCAAACGCAGAGCGGAACCGAAAAGAGTGGGGAAGAGTCGACGCTCGGCAACCGCCGCGGCAATTTCTTCGTCGGCAATCGCTTCCCCTGCTGAAAAGGCTTCCAAAAACTCCTCATCTGCCATAGCCAGCTTTTCATCGCGTTCCGCATCGTTTTGTGCTTCGTGAAAAGCCACACAACGGGGAGAGAGGGCGCGCGTGAGTTCTTCTTCTACCTCTTCGGCGAGCTTGATGGAGATATCGGTTTTGTTGACAAAAAGAAAGGTTGGAACGTTGTAATATTCCAAAAGTTGCCAGAGTGTGCGGGTGTGATTTTGCACACCGTCGGCGGCACTGACCAGCAAAATGGCGTAGTCAAGGAGTGTGAGCGTGCGCTCGGCTTCGGCTGAAAAATCCACGTGGCCGGGGGTGTCAAGCAGAATAAAATCGCACACCGATGTGGAAAAACGCGCCTGCTTTGTAAAAACGGTAATGCCGCGCTCGCGTTCCACGGCGTTGGTGTCAAGATAGGTGTTGCGGTGGTCTACGCGGCCAACCGCGCGAATCTTGCCGCACAAATAGAGCATCGCTTCCGAGAGTGTTGTTTTTCCCGCGTCAACGTGGGCAAGAATGCCAATGGTGAGCTTTTTCTTCACGTTCTGTCTCCTTTCTGTCATTATCAGCACCATTATACCACACCTGCACGAGAATTTCAATATCTCTTAAGTACAGATGAAAAAAGTTTAAGCACGGAT
>JAZQKM010000264.1:0-2623 GCA_045542155.1 Eubacteriales bacterium | reverse complement strand
TCTCAGCGGTGGAAAAAATGGGTAAGCGGTGATAGGAGCGGTTGTTGATGTGTTCGCTCACCTTGGTAGCCATTGGCAAAGCGAAAAAGGACTTCAAATAGCACACGTAGCTGTGCTCATCAATAAAGTGACAGACTTTTTGGGGTGAGAAAAACGTAAGGAACTTTACGCGGTAGATTTTTTGATTGGTGTGAACAGAAAAATCGATTTTGTGCCATTTGAAAAACACCGAAAGGAATGGGAAATGATGAAATTTCAAGGTGTAACCTTGCTTTTTGCAAATCTTTTTTAAGGTCGCAATGCATTTTACGCGCTTAAAAATAACACGGATAAATCTTGTAATTGCCAAAAAAATGCCGACTATGACAATGACGTCCAAAACAGTAAAAACAAAAGTAAACATACGTCACCTCACTCCTCAACAAAATACACGGCGCGCCATCTTTTTTGAGCGAAAAAAACACCGCCAAACATTGCGAGCTCAAGTAAAACAAGCAAGAGCAGACCCCCAAAAAATGTACTGATTTTTTTAAACAGTGCAAAAGCTAAGGGGAACATACTGATGTAACCAATTCCGTCGGGGGCGCGGTAAATGACCGTTGGGAATTTTGCGGAAGTTGCATAGATGATTGTCAAAACGATTGCCGTTGCACCAAATAGAATGGCATCTGTCAGGCCATTGTTTTTCCAATAATCGAGCAATCCTTCCTTGTAGGACATTTTGCATTTGTCGTAGTTGCTAAACGCTTTTCTTCGTCCTCTTAACAAACGGCACGCAAGCGTTGAAGCGGGCAAGATGGTAATGATAGCACAAATGCTGTTGATGATATAATAGGTGTGCATTTGATTTGTGCCATAGGCATTTTCCAAAACAGGGACCAACCCGGGGAAGAAGATACTCAAATTGGGCAGAAACCAAAACCATATCAATATGCGGAGCAATATCGATAACAACAGGTTGAATGTCAGCGTGAGAAAAGCAAACACAACCGAACCGCCAAATTTCATGATACCAAGCTTGTTTTTCATTATTACCACCTTCTAAAATTGCTAAATTCATTATACATTATCCACCCGAAACTGTCAATACAAAAGCATTACAAAAAACAGGCGACATAGGTCGCCCGTTTTATGTGTCACATTGCTCAAAAAAGTCATTCACCGTGCAACCGAGTGTTTCGGCAAGGTCGGGCAGAATGGTGATGTCGGGATAGCACAACTCGCGCTCCCATTTTGAGATGGCTTGCGCAGATACCCCAAGCAGGTCGCCAAATTCTCCTTGGGTTAAGTGGTTTTTGCGACGGAATTCTATTATTTTCTTTGCTACTACAACTTTATTCATACTCATCCACCCATAAATTGTCCTTTCACTCTATTTTTGGTCAAAGTGCAATTTGTATTCATTTGCAACGGTTTGTCAACAGAACGCTACAAAATTGCATTCATCCGCCTTATCCAAAACCCTGATGCCCTTTCAAAATAGACAAATGACTTTATCTCATTATAACACAAAGTGTAAACATTTGTCAATACTTTTACAGAACTTTGTTTTCCATTCAACCAATGGTTTAATGAGTTCTAAAAAATAATCAAATAGGAAACTTTCCGAAAAAGAGGGAAGAAGAAGCCTATAAATTCACCGATAAAGCAAAAAAGGCGACTAACAGTCGCCCTTAACAGTTGATTTTTTACTTTGCAATAATTTTTGCTTTTTCGGGGCTCCAATGCCCCGAATACAATCGAATACCGTGAACAAAAACGGGCGATTCGTGAATCGCCCCTACAATAAAATCTCAAATCAACTCGTAGGGGCGACCATTGGTCGTCCGTTTCCTTTTTTTATTCCATCTCAGGCAAAAAAGTCATTCACCGTGCAACCGAGCGCGTCGGCGAGGGTTGGTAGGAAGGTAATATCGGGATAACATTCCTCGCGCTCCCATTTGGAAATGGTTTGGGGCGATAAGCCTAAAGCGGATGCGAATTGCTCCTGCGTCAGGCGATTTTCGCGTCGAAAGGATTTAACCTTTTGCGAGACGATAATTTTTTTAACAGTCATAATTTACACCAACCAATATTTTTCTTTTTGGCGCGCCATAATGCCGCAGGCAATCATTTCGCGGCGAATGGTGCAGTGATCTTCGTGAAAGCGATGAATGATCTCATTCACCTCTTTTTCATCGTATTCGCGCCCGTGTTCAAATTGCTTTGCAATTTCCCAAAGCACAATTTCACGCTTTTTGCGCTGCGTGGGGATCTGTGTCAGCCGACCGTACTTAAAAAAGTGAGAGAGAACCTCTTTTTTGTATTTTTCCTCTGCATCAACAACGGGGGCATCTTTTTTGATCAATTCAAAAAGTGGCTTGTCAAAAATGTCGCGGTTGAGGGAATAGATCATATAAAACTGCGAGCGAGAACAGTTGACGACACCCGCCGTCTCCATTTTTTTGAGGTGATAGCAAATGGTTGCAGGGGTGAGGGAAAGCTCACAGGCAATCTTCTCTACGAAGGAATCTTCCTTGAGCAAAATATTAAGGATTTCAAGACGTGTTTCGTCGGCAAGGAGCTTCAAAAGTGCAAGCTTTTCTTTCACGCTATCACATCCTTTCGTTTCTGCCATGCCTCA
>JAZQKM010000263.1:0-8368 GCA_045542155.1 Eubacteriales bacterium | reverse complement strand
CGATATGGTAGCAATGGCTTCCAAGCTGGCAGCTCGCTCCTATTTCGTTCACCTGCGTCAGATCACCCACTCCGGCGCGCTCGATTTCTGCGAGAGCGGACACCTGACCTCGATGCGCAGCCTTGATATGTACGGTATCGTTAAGGCGCTTGTAGAGGCTGGCTTTGACGGCTACGTACGTCCCGACCACGGCAGAAACATTTGGGGCGAGGACGGCAAGCCCGGCTACGGTCTGTTTGACCGCGCATTGGGTGCAACCTATCTCTACGGTCTCTTTGAGGCAGTTGAGAAGGGCTTGAAATAAGAAAGGATATAAAGATTATGAAGCTTCCTTACAGAATTGATCTTTCCGATAAAGTTGTCGTTGTTACCGGTGGCGGCGGCGTCCTGATGGCTGAATTCGGCCGTGCTTTGGCAGAATGCGGTGCAAAGGTAGCTTTGCTCGATATCAACGAAAAGGCAGCACAAGAGGTTGCTGCATCCATTGGCGAGAACGCTATCGGTATTGCTACCAACTGTCTTGTAAAAGAGAGCATCCTTGCTGCTCGTGATATCATTCACCAAAAGTGGGGCAAGGTCAACTTCCTTATCAACGGTGCGGGCGGAAACAACCCTCGCGCATCCAGCGATAACGAATATATGACTCCCGACCTTGAGGGCTGCAAGACCTTCTTCGACCTCGAAGAGAGCGGTCTCAAGTTTGTATTCGACCTCAACATCACATCTGCTTTCCTTGTAACACAGGTATTTGCCGAGGATATGGTTAAGACCGGCGGTAACATCATCAACATCTCGTCGATGAACGCATTCCGTCCTCTTACAAAGATTCCCGCATACAGTGCTGCAAAGGCAGGTATTTCCAACTTTACACAATGGCTTGCAGTGCACTTTGCACCCTGCAACATTCGCGTAAACGGCATTGCTCCCGGCTTCTTTGTAACCAACCAAAACCGTGCACTCCTTTTCAATGAGGATGGCACGCCCACCGCGCGTACCGGAAAGATTCTTTCCAGCACGCCGCAAAAGAAGTTTGGTGAGGTTTCCGACCTCATCGGCACACTTCTCTGGCTTGCCAGCGACGATGCTTCCGGCTTTGTAACCGGTGTTATCGTTCCCGTTGACGGCGGTTTTAACGCTTACAGTGGGGTTTGATTTTTAGGATAAGTAAATTTGGAGAGGGGTACCTTCTTAGACAAGAAGGTACCCCTCTCCAAACCTCTCCCCCCAAGAACCTTTCTCACAGCAAGGAACGCTCCTCGTGTCATTTGAACACGAGGGGCGCTCCTTGTGCGCTAACGCGCAGAGGAGAGAATTAGTATGCTGGGATTTTAATAGTTCCACTAAAGTTTGCAGGATGATCAAATCCACTGCCGGCACCGGTAACAACAGAAAAGGGGAGAGATGTCGTGGTAGCGGAGAGACCGGTTATGGTTATCGTCACTGTTTTTGTCGCGGAATCATAATAATCTTTTTGGCTACCCCATTTTGAGGATGACGCAATCACTGTTTTACCGGTGGATTTCCCACCTACTGTCATATTGAACCACTGTTCAGCTGCATAATATGCTTTGTTGATTTTATTTGTCCATGTTATTTCAATGGTTACTGAATCTTCGGTTCTGTTTACGCATTTAGCTGTTAGTGTGTACTTAATCCACGTGTTATTATTATATTTCCACCAGACTTCATTGCTTTTTAGTGTCTGAACACTCACTGTTGTGGGAGAGTAAATAAATGTTATCACCTTTGTGGAAGAATCGAATAGTATATATTTAGATTCTGGTGTATCATATCCGTCAAAATTTTTTGCATGAATTTGAACAGTTTTTCCGTATTCGTGGGTTATGTTTTCGCTTCCAAGGAGAGTACCATTGGTAGATTTATATTCCACCTTGCAAGTATAATCCTTTTGGCTCCACATAGCTTTGAGAGTAACGGTTTGAAGAGAAGAACCAAGGTTTAAAATAGATTCACCATCTTGTAAAACTTTAACACTACTTCCTGTTTTTAATTCCCAACCTGCAAAAGTATAGCCTTCTCTTGTAAATTGATTTTTAGCGAGTTGAGAGTTTTTATCAACTGCGTGTATTGTTGAGGGCATTGTACCCGTACCACCATTAGCATCATACTTTACGTAGTATGAGTTTTCTACGATGTTGATGATTTCTTCCTCAGGAATTGTAAAGTCAAGTCCTTCAACGGTGGGATTGTTCATTTGATTTACATCTGCATAATACATCATCATAGAATGCATATTATCCAAACGGCTGTATGTATTAAGATAGAGACAGCCCGTAGATATCTCATAACTTACAACAGCGATTACACGAATGTTTCCTGCGTGAACATATGCATAATATCCGCTGGGGAGATCAGCACCAATGGAGAAATTTTCGGTAATCTCAGAAGTAATTTCATTTTTATAGGCAATAGAGGAACCAATAGTATCTGTGTTGCTTTCGCTTTCCGAGGAAGATCCACTGTTGGAATGAGTCCATCCATTTGTTTCAGCATCCTCATATCCCCAGTCTCCACTGGCTTCAACTTTCACTTTGACGGACCAGTCTAATACTTTTTTTGATAATGGTCCACTGCCCACTTCGCCTTCTATTGAACCGCCGACTTTATTGTTCCAATAATCTGTTGTGGTTTCTGCCCAATTGGTTGTGTGGCTCCAAGTGTCGGTGGAAGAAATAGATTTGGAAACGGTGTTTGAAATGGATTGAGCTTTTTCTTCACTGATAGTGACTGTTTTGCTCAAAGTTAAACTGATAGGCATACCTTCTGCTTTGTAGTAAAGGTTGGACCCCATAGTATCTAAAACAACGTGTTCAATAGTACCAAGATCATAAAAGAAGTAGAGGAATCCGTCTTCACCGGAGAATGCTGTATAAAGTTCTGAACCCAACGGAGCAGGGGTTACAATATTTTCAAGCGTTTTCCAATTAGCCGTTAAAGTAAGATCACCGGTCATTTTTTCAGGTAAAGAAGTTATGTTTATATCCGGGATAAATATATTGCCGTTGGAATCAGACCAATGTGTGAAGATCATATCAGGCCACTTAGGGTTTTCGAGTTTAAGTTTGTCTTCAATGTTATATGAGGTAATATTGATATTATTTGGTGCATTCTTGTAGGTGATTGTATAAGTAACAAGTTTCCAACGAGCAAACAAAATGTAGTCTTGCTTGCTACCCTTTGGAATATAATCTACCAAATCGCCGCCAATAGATGCGGTATACCAGCCAACAAATTCATAACCAACCGCCTCAGGTTGGGGAAGATTGAGCAATCCGTTCTTTGAATTATATCCGGTTTCGGAAGGATATGCCGCGGATTTTAAGTTTCTATATTCAACATAGTATTCGGTGTTAGACGCCTCGATAACTTCCTGTTCCACCTTGCCACACTCGCATTTTCTTTCGCGAAGTCCGTCTTCGGTGGTGGATGCTTCTTTGACAGTTACCCAGTCGCTAAATACGCAGACGTGAACAGGAGGTTCAACAGGCATGTCCGGCGTAGAGGCAGTTGTTCCTTGCGGAGTGGTGATGACTTCTTCGGGGGTGGTTAATTCGGGGGTGGTTGCGAGGGTGGTTGTTTCAGGCGTTGTGCCAGGCATAGTCAAATTGATGTCGCAGGCACTCAGACCAATGGCGATTGTTATAATGAGTACAATCGCGCGGAGTATTTTTTTGCTTAAAATTGCTTGTTTCATTTTCTTTTTCTCCTTTCTCGTAGTTAAAAATCAACTACACAAAATGCATTATACAACTTTTTAAACTAAATGTCAATAATTTTAGTTAAAAATGCTATAATAATATTGTGAAGGGAGGGGAGACAATGACCATAGGTGAAAAAATCAAAAATGCAAGGGAAGATATGGATTTGCTGCAAACCGATATGGCGCGCCTGATTCCAATGAACCAATCCAATTACTCCAAAATTGAGCGAGGTATTCAAGAGCCGAGTATGGAGCAACTGCGCAGAATTTGCCAAATTTTGAAGCTGGATCCGCGTTATCTCTTGGATATTAGCGGCTCCGATATCATTGCTCCATCCGATGTAAAGCTCCTTTCCGATGTAAAAGAGTTTATTTCTAAACATAAAACAGAAGAATGACAGGGAAGTGTGCGCCCTGTCATTCTTTTTTTCTAAAAATTCTAAAAAATTTTTACAAGTATATTGCAAAAGCCATATATTTTTTGGTATAATATAATTGTACATATCCAATTAATAAGGAGAACCCCCAAAAAGAATGAAATTTGCTTTTTTTGATACCAAGCCTTACGATAGGCAATCCTTTGAGGCTGTTGCCGAGAACTCGGGTATTCGCTTCAAATTCTATGAGACCAAGCTCAACGAGGACACCGTCGACCTTGCGCACGGCTGTGACGGCGTTTGCGTATTTGTAAACGACACTGTTAACGCCACGGTCATTGACCGCCTTTGCGAAATGGGTGTCGGAATCGTTGCGCTTCGCTGCGCGGGCTTTAACAATGTGGATATGCGCTATGCCTTTGGCAAAATTCACGTTTTGCGCGTTCCCGCTTACTCGCCCTATGCGGTTGCCGAGCACGCAATGGCAATGCTGCTCACATCCATTCGCCGCATTCACAAGGCATATATTCGCACGCGCGATTTCAATTTTAGCCTCAACAATATGACAGGCTTTGATTTGCACGGCAAGACCGTTGGTATCATCGGCACAGGTAAGATCGGTCGCGTGTTTATGGACATCTGCCGCGGCTTTGGAATGAAAGTATTGGCATACGATAAATTCCCGGCACAAGGTCTTGACAACGGTGACACCATTCGCTACGTTGACCTGCCCGAGCTCTTTGCAAAAAGCGATATTATCTCCCTGCATTGTCCCTTGACCGATGAGACCTACCACATGATTGACGAAAAATCGTTGGCGCTTTGCCGTCGCGGCGTGGTGCTGATCAACACCTCGCGCGGAGCGCTCGTCGATGCCGAGGCACTCCTTACCGCCATCAAATCTCGCCATGTGGGCGCGGCTTGTCTTGACGTTTACGAGGAAGAATCCGATTTCTTCTTTGAGGACTTTTCGGGACACATCATTGAGGATGACATTCTGGCGCGTCTGATCTCTATGCCCAACGTTATCGTTACGTCTCACCAAGCGTTCCTGACAAACGAGGCACTTGCGAATATCGCAGAGACGACTGTGGAGAATATTCTTCAATTCACCAAGACAGGGCAATGCCCCAATGAGCTCTGCTATCGTGGCGGCTCCGCCGAGGACTGTCGCAGCGGCAAATGCTTCTAAAAAGACTGAATAAAATACGAGAGGTATAAAATGAACATTACAAAAGACATCAAGTATATTGGCGTTAACGACCACAATATCGACCTGTTCGAGGGACAGTATATCGTCCCCAACGGTATGGCGTATAATTCCTATGCTATCCTAGATAAAAAGATTGCCATTATGGATACCGTTGATGCCGCATTCACACACGAGTGGCTCGATAACATTCAAAGTGCGCTCGGCTCACGCAAGCCCGACTATCTCGTGGTACAGCACATGGAGCCCGACCATTCGGCAAACATTGCAAACTTCCTCGAAGCGTACCCTAAGGCAACCGTTGTTTCCTCGGCAAAGGCGTTCGTTATGATGAAGAACTTCTTTGGCACTGACTACGCCGACCGCCGCATTGTGGTAGGCGAGGGTGACGTGCTCGACCTCGGAGAACACAAGCTGACCTTTGTCACCGCTCCCATGGTGCATTGGCCCGAGGTTATCGTTACCTACGACAGCACCGACAAGGTACTCTTCTCGGCAGACGGCTTTGGAAAATTCGGAGCCCTCGACGTCGAAGAGGATTGGGCTTGCGAAGCAAGACGTTACTACATTGGCATCGTTGGCAAATACGGCACACAGGTGCAGGCACTCCTGAAGAAAGCAGCAGGCTTGGATATTGCCATCATCTGCCCTCTGCACGGCCCCGTGCTCACTGAGAACCTTGGTTATTATATCAACCTCTATAACACTTGGTCGAGCTATCAGCCCGAGGAAGAGGGAATTGTCATTGCCTATACCTCGGTTTACGGCAATACCAAAAAGGCGGTAATGGCACTTGCCGATAAGCTTCGCGCCAAGGGTTGCCCCAAGGTTGTTGTCAACGACCTTGCACGCTGCGATATGGCAGAGGCTGTTGAGGATGCTTTCCGTTACAGCAAGATCGTTCTTGCAACCACCACCTACAACGCTGATATTTTCCCCTTTATGCGTACATTTATCGACCACCTCACCGAACGCAATTTCAGCAATCGCGAGGTAGCATTTATCGAAAACGGCAGCTGGGCGCCTATGGCGACCAAGACGATGAAGGGTATGCTTGAAAAATGCAAGAACCTCACCTATGCCGAAAACACCGTTAAGATTCTTTCCGCGCTGAACGAGGAAAGCTCTGCACAGCTTGAGGCTCTCTCGGATGAGCTTTGCCGCGAATATCTTGCAATGCAAGATGACGTTGTGAACAAGAATGATGCAAAAGCACTCTTCCACATTGGCTACGGTCTTTACGTTGTTACCTGCAACGACGGCAAAAAGGATAACGGGCTCATCGTTAACACCGTTACCCAGCTCACCGACACGCCCGCGCGTGTGGCGGTTACCATCAACAAAAAGAACTACTCGCACCACGTCATTAAACAGACAGGCAAAATGAACGTCAACTGCCTCACAACCGATGCCCCCTTCAAGGTATTTGAGTCCTTTGGCTTTGTCAGTGGCAGAACCGTTGATAAATTTGCCGATTGTGAGCCTTTGCGCTCCGAAAACGGACTTGTTGTGCTTCCTCGCTATATCAATGCGTTTATCTCCCTTGAGGTAGAAAATTACGTTGATATGGATACGCACGGAATGTTCATTTGCAAGGTGACCGAAGCGCGCGTGATTTCGGATAAGGAAACGATGACCTACACCTACTATCAAGAAAACGTCAAGCCCAAGCCCGAGACCGAGGGCAAGACAGGCTATGTTTGCAAGATCTGCGGCTACGTCTATGAGGGCGAAGAGCTCCCCGAAGATTTCGTATGTCCGCTCTGCAAGCACGGCCCTGCAGACTTTGAAAAAATCTAAAAATAAATCATATAACAGGAGGACATTACTATGTGTGAAAACAGATTTTACATTTGCGAAAAATGCGGCAATATCGTTGGTTTGGTCCACGACGGTGGCGTACCCATGATGTGCTGCGGCCAAAAGATGAAAAAGCTCGAGGCAGGCGTGGTCGAAGCCAGCCATGAAAAGCAGATTCCCGATGTTAGCGTTGAAGGTAACGTCGTACGCGTCAGCGTCGGCTCCGTAACGCACCCCATGAGCGAGGAGCACCACATCGCGTGGATTTATCTGCAAACCAACCGCGGCGGCCAAAGAAAGTGCCTTGACGTAACGGGCGCACCCGAGGTGGTTTTTGCTCTCGCTGACGAGACACCCGTTGCCGTTTACGCTTACTGCAACCTGCACGGCTTGTGGATGGCAGATATCTGATTTTAATTTCAAATTCAAAATAACAGGAGGAAAACAAAATGAAAAAGTACGTATGTGACGCTTGCGGATGGGAATATGATGGGGCTCTTGGCGATCCCGATAACGGCATCGCTCCCGGCACCAAATTTGAGGATCTTCCCGACGATTTCGAATGCCCCCTCTGCGGAGTAGGCAAGGATATGTTCAGCGAGGCTGAATAATTGAAAGAATAGGAAAAGCCACCCGAGAGGGTGGCTTTTCGAATGACTGATAATACATTAAACAATCTTATGCTTTGCATATTTTTCAATCATTTGTTTTGTTCTTTTGTTTCTTGGGACGTCAAATTGTTTTGAAATAATATGTCCCTTGTAATTCAAATGATAGATCAGTTCATATTTAGGTAAGTCTTTATATACTTCGCCCCATTTTAATTCTATAATGCTTTTGACAGCATACCAAGGGATGACTCGTCTGTGTTGAAAAAGCCAAATCGCGGTCAGTTCTTCTTTTGTAAAAACGAAGTATAGCGGGGAGAAGAATACGCCCAGAGACATAGCCAAGGCAATAATAAGGAGTACAACTCCAATTTCAATATCTCCCGATTTGAAAAAGTCGATGGAAAAAGAAAGGCATACAACAAATGCCGCCAAAAATATGAGAATTTGACGATTGAAAACCAAAGTTTTTTCGATGAGATTGTTTTTTGGTTTGGTCATCATTTCACTACCTTTCTTTTCTATAAACGTGCATTTTTCAGCCATTTTTTAATTTTGTGCATCTGTTCGTAATCGTGACGAGAAATGCGAAAACGATACGTTTTGTTGTCACGTGTTGCTATTTTAATAATATAAGAGCCACCGTTACGAG
>JAZQKM010000262.1:0-19137 GCA_045542155.1 Eubacteriales bacterium | reverse complement strand
GTCGTAGATTTCAGTGACAGTTCCCACCGTGGAACGCGGATTGCGCGAGGTGGTTTTTTGGTCGATGGAAATAGCAGGCGAAAGTCCCTCGATAGAGTCAATATCGGGCTTATCGAGCTGCCCCAAAAACATACGCGCATAAGAGGACAGCGACTCAACGAAGCGGCGGTGTCCCTCGGCGTAAATGGTATCGAATGCGAGCGAGGATTTACCCGAGCCCGAAAGTCCCGTAACGACGACCAACTGGTCGCGTGGAATTTCGACGTCTATATTTTTTAGATTATGCACCCGCACACCGCGGATGGTGATTTGATTGGGCATAAAAACTCCTAAATTTGATGGATTTGGGTGAATTTTGATGGACGTATAGCAATTTAACTGTTTTTTCGGCTACTTCGAGGGGCATCAATTTTGCCCTCGCGCAGCTTTTTGATTTCATCGCGCAGATAAGCGGCTTTTTCAAATTCGAGGTGTTGTGCAGCGTTTTTCATCTCAACCGTAAGCTCGGCAATCAGCTTTTCGCGCTCGGTTTTGGTCAGCTTGCGGCTTGCCTTTTCGGCAAGTCCCGCACGGGTACGGATGCCGCCCTCCTCCTTGGAGCCCACTTCAATAATATCGCGTACACCCTTGACAACCGTCTTGGGAGTAATACCGTTTGCCTTGTTGTAGGCATCTTGAATTTCGCGGCGACGGTTGGTCTCGCTGATAGCGGCACGCATAGAGCGTGTGACGGTATCGGCATACATAATGACCTTTCCCTCGGCGTTACGTGCGGCGCGTCCAATGGTCTGAATAAGGGAGCGTTCAGCACGCAAAAAGCCTTCTTTATCGGCATCGAGAATGGCAACGAGGGAAACCTCGGGAATATCCAAGCCTTCGCGTAAAAGGTTGATACCGACGAGAACATCGAAGACACCGAGACGCAAGTCGCGAATGATTTCCATACGCTCCATTGTCTCTACGTTGTAGTGAATGTAGCGCACCTTAATGTTGTTATCCTCAAAGTATTCGGTAAGGTCCTCCGCCATCTTTTTGGTAAGCGTTGTGACCAAAACACGCTCGTTTTTTGCAACACGTGTGCGAATTTCGCCCATCAGGTCGTCAACCTGACCTTCAACCGGGCGCACCTCAACCTCGGGGTCAAGAAGCCCTGTGGGGCGAATAATTTGCTCGACAACACGCTCGGAATGCTCGTTTTCGTAATCAGCGGGCGTTGCGCTGACAAACACCGCTTGTTGAATGCTTTGCTCAAATTCTTCAAAGAACAAGGGACGGTTGTCATAAGCCGAAGGCAGACGGAAACCGTAATCAACGAGATTCTTTTTTCTTGCCGTGTCGCCACCGCTCATTCCGCGTACCTGCGGCACGGTAATGTGCGATTCGTCGATGAACATAACGTAGTCCTCGGGGAAATAATCGAGGAGTGTAAAGGGTGTCGCGCCCGGTTCTCTGCCCGAGAGAACGCGGGAGTAATTTTCAACCCCCGAGCAAAAGCCGATTTCACGTAACATTTCAAGGTCGTAGCGAACACGCTCGCGTAGTCTTTGCGCTTCCAAAAGCTTGTTTTCGGACTCGAAATAAGCAACACGCTCTTCCATTTCGCGCTCAATTTCGGCAAGTGCCGCTTCCCTTTTCTCGTCGGAGACGGCATAGTGCGTTGCGGGATAAATAGCGGCGTAGGAGAGCGTGCGTTTGAGTTCGCCCGTGACAATGTTGATCTCGCAAACGCGGTCAATCTCATCACCGAAAAACTCGACGCGCAGGGCGCTATTGTTCATATTTGCGGGAATGATTTCCACTGTATCACCGTTGACGCGGAAGCAATCGCGCTTTAGCGCGAGATCATTACGCGTATAGCTGTTTGCAACCAGTTTGCGGATGAAAATATCGCGACTGATGGGCATACCGGGTCGGATTGCCAGAACGAGCCCTTGGTATTCGCTCGGGTCACCGAGGGAGTAGATGCAAGAAACCGATGCCACAATGATAACGTCGCGGCGCTCAAAGAGCGCGCTTGTGGCACTGTGGCGCAAACGGTCGATCTCATCGTTGATAAGGGCGTCCTTTTCGATATACATATCCTTGCCCGGAATGTATGCCTCGGGCTGGTAGTAGTCGTAGTAGGAAACGAAATACTCAACCGCGGCATCGGGGAAAAACTCTCGCATTTCGGAGCAGACCTGCGACGCCAAGGTTTTGTTGGGTTCGAGGATGAGCGTAGGGCGATTGGTACGCGCAATGACGTTTGCCATAGTAAAGGTCTTGCCCGAACCCGTAACGCCAAGCAGAGTTTGCATCCGCTCACCGCGCAAAATGCCCTCGGTCAAGCTCTCTATTGCCTGCGGTTGGTCACCCGTGGGGGAATATTCACTTTTGAGCACGAAGGGTTTTGCGTTCATACGTCCTCCTAAAATTCGTTATGTAAGTCACCTTTTGGAGATTTTTGACTGTTCTTTCAATTGCTGTATCAATTTTCGCCTCTGTCCGCATTTACTGTGCACGATAGACCAACCGATACAAATTGCGACAGAATAAATCAACAAGTTGATAAATGCATCGCTTAAGGCTTCCCATGGGGCTATCCCTTTCCACAATTTGAGAAAGAATGATACTGTTCCCGATGCGAGAAAAGCAACAAGGCAAATCCACGCTCCGCGCAGATGATATTTGCGGTCTTCGCTGTTAAAAATCCCAAACAACCTCTGCCACCAACGCATCTTCTCAAACCTCTCGCAAAGCGCATCCAAATCGCTCCCATCGGTTTGAGAAACGCCATCCGCGTAACAGAAAACCTCAATGGAATCGGCATTGGTCTTGTAATCGAATTGAGAAATTTGAGCAACTAAAGTGAATTGGTGTCCGTCTCTTTCAAAACCGTATACCCAATGGTAGTGTTGCCAATTCATAACGCCTTCCTCAACAAGCTCATCATTCACAATCAGCTTAAATTTCACACGTGGTGAAAAGGAGCCTTCCCAATCACTCCAAGAGAGGCCGATAAAATATTCTTTTCCATTTCTCTCGATATCGAATTTCTTGCCATTCATTTTTTAACCTCAGCACTTATTCTCGAAACTTTTTCATCCGGTCGAAATTTTATCGTACCCTACAGTATACCACATTTTTTGCGTCAAGTAAAGACTTTTTTGCATTTTCCTCGCTCACTTTTTGTTGCCCTTTTGTTGCAATGTTGGAAATAAATGGCTTTCTGCCGAAAAAAGTGAAAAAAAGATTGAAAATTGTGCAACTTTTTTTTGAAAAACTATGGAAATTTTGAAAAGAGTGTGCTATAATAAGATGAAATAGTGAAATGTACCGTTTGTTACCCGTTTGAAAGGATTTTAGAATGCCCGAATATATCGAAAAAGCCGAACCCGTTACGCTACCTGTCATTGCCTTGCACGGCACGGTAGCCTTCCCCCAAATGACTATCAACTTTGAGGCAGGCGATGAGAGCGCCGCAACCGCAGCAAAGGCCGCCGCGGCAAGCTCCTCCTTTTTGTTCCTGACTTCTTACAACGAATATCTCGAGGGGGACGAGAATCTTGAATTCCCCTATTACCGCTTTGGAACCGTTGTCCGCATCAAGCAGATGCTCCGCACCCCCGAAGGACAAACCCGAATCATTGCCGAAGGCATGGTGAGAGCTACCGTTAGTCGCTACCGCACCATTCTCGGTTACACCGAAGCAGACCTTGTTTGCAAGCACGTTACCCTGCCCGATTTGGGCGGTGTTCGCGGCGAAGCCGCCGTAAGCGAATTGCGCCGCGCGGCCGAAAAAAATATGCGCTTACTCCCTGCTGAGTCGAGCGATCTTCTGAATACCATCCGCACCATCAAGGACCCCGGTGCACTTGCCGACTTTATTGCAGCTCACATTCTCGTCCGCCCTGTTGACAAGCAGGCGGTGCTCGAATGTATTGATCCCTTTGCACGTGCCGAGGTGCTTTTGAGCATCCTCGCCGAAGAGGCGGTTGTGATGGAAGAAGAGTCGCTCATTCGCAAACGCGTGAGCGCGCGCATGAACCGCCACCAAAAAGAGTACTATCTGCGCGAGCAGATCAAGGTCATTCAGGAAGAGCTTGGTGAAGGCGACGACGTTGCCGAGTTTGCCAAGAAAATCGAAGAACTGAATCTCCCCCGTGAGGTAGAAGCAAAGCTCACCAAAGAAAATGACCGCCTTGCCAAAACGCCCTTCGGTTCTGCCGAGGCAACCGTTTTGGCGAACTACCTTGATACCTGCCTTTCCATTCCGTGGACTGCGACCACAAAGGACCGCGTCAGCTTCAGTGCCGTGCAAAAGGTTCTTGATGCAGACCACAACGGCTTGGAAGACGTCAAGGAGCGCATTGTGGAATACATTGCCGCAAAGCAGCTCAATCCCGAGCTCAACAATCAAATCCTTTGCCTCGTCGGCCCTCCCGGCGTTGGTAAAACGTCGATTGCAGCTTCCATTGCGCGTGCGCTCAACCGCAAGTACGTGCGCATTTCGCTCGGCGGTGTGCGTGACGAGGCTGACATTCGCGGTCACCGCAAAACATACATTGGTGCGATGCCCGGACGTATCATTACCGCTCTTACCCAAGCCGAGGTAAAAAACCCGCTCATCCTTCTTGATGAAATCGATAAATTGACCCGTGATTCTCACGGCGACCCCACCTCTGCGCTCCTCGAGGTTCTCGACGGCGAACAGAACAAGAGCTTCCGCGATCACTTCGTAGAGCTCCCCTTTGACCTTAGTGACTGTATGTTCATCGCAACGGCGAACGACCTCGGTAGTGTTCCCAAGCCCTTGATCGACCGTATGGAGATTATCGAGCTTTCGACCTACACCAAGCGCGAAAAATTGGAGATCGCAAAAGATCATCTCATCCCCAAGCAACTCAAACGTCACGGAATGACGAAGAGAATGCTGAAAATTTCCGAGGGTGCGCTCGTTGAGATCATCGACTTCTACACGCGCGAGGCGGGCGTGCGCAATTTGGAACGCACCATCGCAACCCTTTGCCGCAAGACCGGCAAAAAAATGCTGGAGACCGGATGCAAGAGCATTACGGTAAAGGCAGACGACGTCAAAACCTATCTCGGAGAAAGAAAAGTATTACCCGAAACCATTGATGCCGAGGATCCCGTAGGATGTGTCAACGGACTTGCCTACACCGAGCTTGGCGGAAGCCTGCTCAAGGTTGAGGTTGCTGTTCTTGACGGCACCGGTAAAATCGAGACCACGGGCTCACTTGGCGACGTAATGAAGGAATCGGCACAAATTGCCGTCAGCTACGTCCGCTCGGTAGCCAAGGAGTTCGGCATTCCCACCGACTTCTACAAAACCAAAGACATTCATATTCACTTCCCCGAAGGGGCTATTCCGAAGGACGGTCCCTCAGCAGGCGTTACGATGGTAACGGCACTCATCAGTGCCCTGACGGGCAGAGCCGTTCGACGCGACGTCGCGATGACGGGTGAAATCAGCCTACGCGGAAACGTGCTTGCCATCGGCGGTCTCAAAGAAAAAACGATGGCAGCTTACAGTGCGGGTGTTAAAACCGTGCTTATTCCCGAGGAAAATATGCGTGACCTTGCGAAAATTGATGCGATGGCACGCGACAATTTGCACTTTATTCCCTGCCGCAAGGCAACAGACGTATTGCAGGCAGCACTCCTGCCCGCAAAGAAGACCGCTCCCAACGAGATGGAGAAATCCACCGATGCAGTTGCGGCTTCGAGCTTTGTTCCTGCCGCTAACATTCAGCCGCAGGTTCGCCTGTAAGCTATCCCACAGAAAGGAGACGAAGATATGGCACTCAACCTCAACAAAACCGAGCTTCGCATCAGTGCGGGACTTCCCAAGCAATTCCCTCGCGATGCGATGGTACAGATCGCCTTTTCGGGCAGATCGAACGTGGGCAAAAGCTCGCTGATCAATTCCCTGCTCGGCCGCAAGTCCTTGGCGCGTGTCAGCTCCTCTCCCGGTAAGACCATCACCATCAACTTTTACGACGTTGACAAAACGCTCTTCCTTGTTGACCTGCCCGGCTACGGCTTTGCAAAAAGAGCCCCTGCCGACAAGGCGCAATGGTCTGCCTTGACCGATGGCTACTTTACGCAAAACCCCAATATCGATCTGCTCAAGCTCGTCATTCAGTTGGTAGATAGCCGCATCGGCCCTACCGCCGACGACGAAATGATGCTCTCCTTCTTGCGCGAAGCGGATATCCCCTTCTTGGTGGTTGCCACCAAGTCGGATAAGCTCAACGCTACCGAGCGCAGAAAATCCGAGGAGATGCTGAAGAGCCACCCCGACATCCCCGCCGATACACCCATTGTGTTCTATTCGGCACTCAAGGGTGAAGGCAGAGCCGATCTTTGGAAGCTGATAGCCGAATACACGGGCTTGAAGCTATAATTTTTTCCCGAAAGTGAGAACCGTTTTTCGAAATGTTACTTGATATTCTTTCCGGCGGTAACATCCGCGATATTATCATCTCGCTCGTGTTCAGTATGCCCATCATTCTCCTCGCTCTCTCCTTGCACGAGACGGCGCACGGTTACGTGGCATACAAATGCGGCGACAACACCGCATACAATCTCGGTCGTTTGACGCTCAACCCCATTAAGCATATTGATCCGGCCGGTTTTTTGTGTATGCTTCTGCTCGGCTTCGGTTGGGCAAAGCCCGTGCCGATCAACACGCGCAACTTCCGCAACCCCAAGCGCGGTATGGCACTCTCTGCCCTGGCAGGACCTTTGGCAAACGCCATTATGGGACTTTTCAGCGCGGCACTCTTCGGCTTTTTCAGCGCCTTTCGGGTTTATCTTGCCTACCGCGGCATTTCGCAATTTGCCTCGGTTTGTCTTGAATACACGTGCGAGTTATTTCTCCTCTCAGCACTTTACAACCTCATCTTTATGGCATTTAACCTCATCCCCATTCCCCCCTTTGACGGCTCACGCATTGCACTTGCATTCCTGCCGCCCAAGACCTATTTTGGGATTATGAAATATGAGAGACAGATTATGTTCGGCTTGCTCATCGCGCTGTTCCTGCTCTCCCGTTTGGGCTTCTCGCCCTTCTCTTGGATTGCTTACAGTTTGACAGAACTTGTGGCAAATCCTGTTTACACGCTATTCATCAAATTTTTTGGCACTCTTATTTAGCGTAACAATTCACAGAAAGGATCCGACCTCACCTTATGGAAGCACTCACCTACCGATTGGATCAGTTCGAAGGCCCTCTTGACCTTCTCTTGATGCTGATCCAAAAGAACAAAGTGAATATTATCGATATTCCCATCGCGCTCATCTGCGATCAATACCTTGAGTACCTCAAGGCGGCGCAGGATATGGATATGGAGATTGCGGGAGAATTCATCGTTATGGCGAGCGAACTGATGCTCATCAAGAGCCGCTTGCTCCTCCCCAAGGTTGAGGAAGACGGGAAGGATCCCCGTGCCGACCTTGCCGAAGCCCTCTTGCGTTATCAGCAAGCAAAGCAGGCTGTGGCAAAAATGATTCCCCTTTACCAAACCTACAGCGGCCGTATGGTCAAGGACACCGACGAAATTTCGGTGGATACCACCTACGTTGCCGACCAAGAAGTGACTCAGCTTTGTGCTGCTGTCCGCCGCATCATTGCGGCAAACGAATCGCGCCCGCGCGCGGAAAGACAAACCTTTGCACCCTTGGTTGCTAAGCCCATTATTCCAGTTGACGTGAAAATTGTGGGTATTCTTCACAGAATGTCCCGCAAGAGAGATACCTCGATGCAGGAGCTCTTGCACGATGCCGTATCGCTCAATGATATGATCGCCATTTTCTTGGGTATTTTGGAGCTTGTTAAGGTTCGTAAAATTTTGATTGATGAAGATCCCGATTCCTACACCGTTATCCACGGCGTTAATACGCGCTTTGTTGTAAACGACGCGCCCCCCGCCGAAGGTGAGGAAGAAAAAGAATACAATCCCGCCGTCCACGGAGACGAGCCTATCCCCCTCTCCTCTAAGGCGGAAATGCACCGCGAGCAAAGGCGTATCATTCGCGAAGCAAAGCTCGCCGAAAAGAAGCGGTTGCGTGCCGAAGAGCGCGCTCGCCGTGCCGAGGAACGCCGCCGTGCAAAGGAAGAGGCAATGGGTCAGACCTTGATCGAGGCTGATATTATTCCCGAGGACGACAGCGACCTTGAAGCCGAAGCCAAGATTGCACAGATGCTTGACGATCAACTCTCTGAGGATGACGAGGACATCTTAGACGATATCGGCTTAGATATGAACGATATTATCAAATCGATGGCACAGCAGGCAAAAAACCTGCCCGATGACAGTAACTAAAAATTCCCGAAAGGATTTAGCGCAGATATTATGGAACAAAAGAAAGAAGCCGCTCCATTCCTCGAGCAGCTGACAAGCGAACAGGATTTGAAACAGGCAATCGAAGCCATCCTGTATGCAGCCGGTTACCCGATGCGATATGATAAGCTGGGTGAGCTTTTGGGCTTGAGCACGAAAGACGTTAAAACCTTGGTGCGTTCTATGTCGGAGCATTTCGCTCTTGAAGATACACACCACGGTATTCAACTCTTGCTCTACCCTACCACCTGTCAGCTTGCTACCAAGGAGCGTTACGCCCCCTACATCCGAGAAGCACTCGGCATTCGCCGCGGCGGAAACCTCTCGGCATCTTCTATGGAGGTGCTTGCGGTGGTCGCCTACAACCAACCCGTAACAAGATCGTATATCGATTTGGTGCGCGGTGTGGATAGCTCTTATGCCGTCAACTCTCTTCTCGATAAGGGGTTGATAGAAGCCGCCGGACGTCTTGATGCTCCCGGTCGCCCAATGCTTTACGTCACCACCGACAAATTCCTTCGCGTATTCGGGCTCAATGCTCTTGACGAGCTCCCCGAAACCGAGGCTTTGAGTGTGGCAGCCGCACAGGCAGAGGGATCGGAGACAAATCAAGAAACCGAAGAGGCAGAACAACTGGCATTTGAGGTGGATGACGAGGCAATCCCGAGTGAATACACCGAACCGGTTGACGGCGAAGAGGAAGACGTTGCCATTGGGGCACTCTCCGCAGCACCGCCTCCCACGGCTGACTCCGATGATAAGGAGGAGCTGTCTTGACTGCATTGATTACTATATTAATTATACTCGGCGTGATTCTTGTCTCAGCCGTACTGATCTTCTTCTTTGGTAACGCAAAGCTTCGCGTTATCAGCAGGGATCAGATACGCGTTGTAGCTTCGATCTGCGGTATTTCCTTTACAATCTATCCGGATAAAAAGGATGCCCCGAAAAAGCCGAGAAATCTTGCCCGATGCCGTAATCCCGAGGCTGTTTTGCGACGGGAATTGAAACGGCAACAGCGCGCAAAGGAAAAAGCCGAACGCAAAAAGGAAAAAGCGGCAAAGCGTGCGGCAAAGCGTGCAGAGAAAAAAATCGGTATTCCGCAAAAGTATTGCCCTGTTCCCAATCTAAAAGAAAACCTCGAAATGATTTTGGCGTTGCTCAAAAAGTTTTATCATAAAACACGCGGCAAGATCAGAATCAAAGTAAACAAGCTGCACATTCGCGTATCCGCCGATGAGGCGGCACACACCGCAATCCTTTACGGTGTTGTGGCTCAACTCGTTTATCGCATTGTTGCATACGTAGAAGATAACTACACCGCCATTGAGAGACGTGACGGTGACCTCTCGGTGGATCCCGATTATACTTCCTCCGAATGCAGTGCAGAAGTTGACGTCGTCTTCTCTGCTAAAATTTGGCGTGCAATCTTCATTTTTGTAGACATGGTAAACGCCTACGATGCAGAAAAGAAAATCGCCTATCGCAAAGCGGCTCTCCGCAAACGCGAAAAGCGCAACAAACCTCGATTTGATTTAAAAAATATATTAACACGTATACGAAAGGATCATTCATTATGGAAAACGAATCTTCGATCAAGGAAATAATCCGGAATTCGCTGGAACAAGTGCGCACCATTATTGATGCAGACACTATTGTTGGTAAGCAGATCGTTACCTCTAGCGGCATGGTGATTATTCCGATTTCCAAGCTCTCTATGGGTATCGCTACAGGTGGCTTGGATCTGCCCACAAAAGTTGCTATTGAGGGTGGAAAGAAAAACTTTGGCGGTGTTGGCGGAACCGGCGTTAGCGTCATTCCCGTTGGCTTTTTGACCATCACCCCCGAGGGCAAGGTGGATATGATCCCCATGACGTCGGAAAAGCTCTCCCCCGTAGAGGTCGTTGCAGACCTTATCTACAACTCTCCCGACATCGTCGGCCGTATCAAGAACGTGTTGATGAACGGTTATCAGGAATCTTCGGCAAGTGTGGATGTCGATGTCGACGTTCAGCCTGAACTTGCCCAAGAATACGAAGAACAACTCATTGCCGATGCAGACGTTTCTGTGGCTCCTATATTCGCCGATGACGCCGCTATGGCAACCGAGCAGATCCTCTCCTCCGACGAGGGCGAAGCATATGCCGAGTCCAGAGTTGGTCGCAAGCAGATGAAGCTCGAAATCAAAGCTCAAAAGAAGAGAGAAAAAGAAGCTGCAAAGCTGCAAAAGAAAGCAGACAAGAGCGCAGCAAAGATGGCAAGAATACAAGCAGATATCATGGCCATCAATATGGCACTGGAAGCTGCTCAAACTCCCGAGGAGAGAGAATATCTCCAAACTGCTCTCGCCGAAGCTCAGGTCGACGCTCAGCTTGAGGGCGAAAAGCAAGCTCAAATCGCATTTGAACAGCAGGCACTTGCAGCTACAGCTCCCGTTCAATACGATTCTACCTCCATTGTCGTTGACGGCAAGAAGAGCGGACGTGTTGCCGCTATGACTCCCGAAGAGAGAGAAGCTCAAATTCAAGCCGAAATTATGGCATTTAACGCTGCCCTTCTCGCGGCAAGCACTCCTGCAGAAAAGCAGGCTATTATCGAAGCAGAAAAAGAAATTCTCGCTTCCTACTCCACCGCTCCCACCGTTGTCGATGCTGAAATCGCAGAGTTCAACGCTGCTTTGCAGGCTGCAAGAACTCCCGAAGAAAAGCAGACGATTATCGAGGCAGAAAAGAAAGCTATGCTTCAACCTGCCCGTGCAACCGTTAAGACCCAGGAACAAATGCAGTTCGAGTCCGATATGAATACGCTCGATACCGCGCTGAAGTCCGCTAAATCCGAGGAAGAAAAGAAAGCCATTCTCGACGTTCAAAAGCAGACTGTTATCAAGGCAAAGAAGCAACGCATGGCAAAGACTGCTACTCCCGAGTCTATCGAAGCAGAAATTTTGGCATTCAACACCGCTCTTGCAATGGCACAAACTCCCAAGCAAAAGCATACTGTAATTCAGGCAGAAAAGAAGGCTATGCTCAAGCCGGCAAGACAGACTCCTGTTCTTACCGCAGAGCAAACCCAATTCCAAGCCGAGATGAACGCTCTCGACTCCAAGCTTAAGACTGCAAAAACAGAGGAACAAAAGAAGGCTGTTATCGAGGCCGAAAAGCAAGCAGTCATCAAAGCAAAGAAGCAACGCGCTGCTAAAGCTTCTAACGATGATCAACTCCGTGCAGAAATCGCTGCATTCAATGCAGCTTATAACAACGCCATGACTCCTCAGGCAAAATATGCTGTAATTCGTTCCGAAAAACAAGCTATGGTTGGTCCCGCAGCAGAAAAATCTGCTACTAAGACCAGAGAACAAGCAAAGTTCGAGTCCGAAATGAACGCACTTGACACTGCCCTCTCCACCGCCAAGACGCCCGAGCAACAAAAGGCTATTATCGAAAAGCAAAAGCAAACCATTGTAAAGGCTAAGAAGCAAGGCGTTTCTCGCAGTGAAGCACGCAATAAGGCTCTCATAGCAGAAATTGCCGCTTTCAACGCTGCTCTTGCTGCAGCAAAAACAGCCGAACAGAAGCAGGCTGTTATCATTGCCGAAAAGAATGCAATGACAAAGACTGCTCCTGCTCAAATTGAAACCGTTAAGACCGCCGAACAGCTCGCTTTCGAGGCTGAAATGGATGCTTTGAATAAAGAGCTCCTCGCTGCTAAGACTCCTGCACAACAACAAACTGTTGTGCAAAAGCAACAACAAGCTATTGTTAATGCAAAACAAAAGGGTGTTACCAAATCCCGCAGCATTGCTACCGCCATGGCTGAGGTTGCCGCTTTCAACGCTGCCCTCGCCGCTGCTACCTCTGCTTCCCAACAACAGGTTGTTATCCAAACCGAAGCAAATGCTATGGTTGAACCTGTAATTCAACCCGTTGGCAAAACCGCTGAACAGATCGCTTTCGAGGCTGAAATGGATGCTCTGAATAAAGAGCTCCTCGCTGCTAAAACTCCTGCACAACAACAAACTGTCGTTCAAAAGCAACAACAAGCTGTTGTTAAGGCTAAAAAGCGCGGCGTTACCAAATCCGATAAGGAAATGGCTCAGTTGATGGCAGAAGTTACTGCTTTCACCGCTGCTCTCAACGCTGCTTCCTCTATTCCCCAACAACAAGCCATCATTCGAACTGAAACAGAAGCTATGCTTGCTCCCGCCGAATCTGTAGGAAAAACCGCTGAGCAGATCGCATTTGAGGCAGAAATGGATGCTCTTAACAAGGCACTCCTCGCTGCTAAGACTCCCGAGCAACAACAAATCATTGCAGAAAAGCAAGCACAATCTATTATTCAGGCAAAGAGACAAGGTGTCACCAAGTCCGGCAACATAGCAAATGCTATGGCCGAGGTTGCTGCCTTCACCGCTGCTCTCAATGCTGCTACTACCGCTCAACAGCAACAAACTGTTATCCAAACCGAAGCGAAGGCTATGATCGATCCTAAGACGGAAAAATCCGTTGGTAAGACCGCAGAGCAAATCGCTTTCGAAAATGAGATGGATGCTTTGAACAAAGCACTCCTCGCTGCAGAGTCCCCTGCGCAACAACAAAAAATTGTTGAGCAGCAAAAGCAAACCGTTGTTAAGGCTAAGCAAAAGGGTGTTACCAATTCTCGCAGAATCACCACCGCTATGGCTGAGGTTGCCGCTTTCAATGCCGCTCTCGCCGCTGCTACTACCGCTTCCCAACAACAGGTTATCATCCAAGCCGAAGCAAAGACTATGCTCGAACCTACCGCTCAAACCGCAGGTAAGTCCGCAGAGCAACTTGCTTTCGAAGCAGAGATGGCTGCTCTGAATAAAGAACTCCTCGCTGCTAAGACTCCTGCACAACAACAGGCAGTTGTTGAAAAACAAAAGCAAGCTGTTGTTAAGGCTAAACAAAAGGGTGTTACCAATTCTCGCAGAATCACCACCGCTATGGCTGAGGTTGCTGCTTTCAATGCTGCCCTTGCCGCTGCTACCACCGCTCCTCAACAGCAAGCTATCATTCAAGCCGAAACAAAAGCTATGCTCGAACCTGCCGCACAACCTGCCGGTAAGTCCGCAGAGCAACTCGCTTTCGAAGCTGAAATGGAAGCTTTGAACAAAGAACTCCTCGCTGCTAAGACTCCCGCTCAAGAAAAGGTTGTCACCGAAAAGCAGAAGAAATCCGTTATTAAGGCGAAAAAGCAAGGCGTTACGAATTCTCGCAGCATAACTACCGCTATGGCTGAGGTTGCCGCATTCAACGCTGCCCTTGCTGCTGCTACCACCGCTCCTCAACAACAAGCTATCATTCAAGCCGAAGCCAAGGTTATGACGCAACCCACGGTTTCTCAAACAGATGGCAAAACTCCCGAGCAGATTCAATTTGAAGCTGAAATGGCATCTCTCAACAATATGATGCTGTATGCAAGAACTCCCGCAGAACAGCAAACCATTGTAGAGAAGCAAAAGCAAACTATCGTAAATGCAAAGAGACGCGGCTTGACCAAGTCCGGTGACCTAACCACCGCAATGGAAGAAATCGCTGCATTCAACGCTGCTCTCGCCGCTGCAAATACTGCTCCGCAACAACAAGCCATTATTCAAACCGAAGCAAAAGCTATGGTTGCGCCCAGAGCAACTCAGTCTTTCGCACAACAATCTCAATTCAATGATGAGATGACCGCACTCCTTGCCGCTATGGTAAGTGCAACCACTCCCGCTCAAAAGAAATCCATTATTGATGCAGAAGCGAAAACCATTGTTGATGCAAAGAAGAAGGGCTTGACAAAGTTCGACGACAGTCAAATCATTAAGGAAATCGAAGCATTCAACGCTGCTCTCGCTGCCGCAGACACTCTGCAAGAGCAAAAGAACATCATCCAATCCGAAAAGGTTGCTATGCTCAAGCCCACCAAGCTGAAGAGCGAAAAGGTTTCCGCAGAACAAGCTCGTTTTGAGGCTGAGATGGAAGCTTTGAACGCTGCCCTCTCCAATGCAAAGTCCGAACAACAACAAACCGCTATTCTGGATGCAGAAAAGCAAACGATTGTTAAGGAAAAGAAAGCAAAGAAGGGTCACACCAGTGCATACGAAGGCAACGAAAAGCTCTTGGCCGAAGTTGCAGCATTCAATGCAGCTCTCCTGGCGGCTCGCACCGCACAAGAGAAGCAGACGCTTATCGATGCCGAAAAGGCAGCGCTCCTCACTCCCGAATATCATGCTCCCGTTGTAAGCCAAGAACAGGCTGCGTTTGAAGCAGAGATGTCCTCTCTCAACACCGCCCTTGCCAATGCAAAAACGCGCAAAGAGCAAAACGAACTGCTTGACGCTCAAGAAAAAGCCGTTATCAAGGCTAAGAAGCGCGGCGTAACCAAGTCCGGTGAGGATTATGCAAAGCTGATGACAGAAATTGCCGCATTCAACTCTGCCCTCTTGGCTGCCGAAACAGCAAAACAAAAACAAGAACTCATCGATGCCGAAAGACAGAATATGCTCAAGGAGCAAAAGGATATCCTTGTAAAGAAGGCAGAACAAGAAGTATTCGAGGCTGAAATGGTCGGTTACGACGAGGCTTATGCCGCAGCTCAAAGCGATCTTGAAAAGCTCTCTATCCTCGAAGCTCAAAAGCAAGCAATCGTCAAGGCAAAGAAGAAGGGTGTAACCAAGGCTCAAAAGGCTGCACAAACCGGCAAGATTCTCACGGCTCAACAAGAGAGACTCAACGCTCTGGAGCAAGAGCTTGACGTTTTGAAGGTTGCTTTGGCACAGGCTACAAGCGAAGCAGACAAGCACGCTGTTATTGATGCCGAAAAGGATGCCCTTATCGAAGTTAAGAAGCAGGTTGCTCAAGCCGAAGGCATTATTGCCGAGGGTGAAGTCAACCTCGCTAAGGTATCCGTTGAGCCTATGAAGCCCGCTAAGGTTAACAAGCGCGCCGAAAGAAAGGCTCGCAAGCTTGCTAAGAAACAGGCTGCTGAACAGGCTCCTGTTCCTCACAACAAGCGCGGTAAGATTTCCGAAAAGACGCTTGATAGCGGTACGGTAAAATAATCCGCTTGGAAGAAATCATCCGCTAAAATGACATAAAACGCACTCCGGAAAAATATACATTACCAAATGTATTTTTTCCGGAGGGTGTTATTTATGATGAAAATTCGCAAGATTTTAAGCCTTTTTGTGGCATTGCTTTTGACTTTTGGAGCACTTATTCTTCCAACAAATGCGCAAGAAGCAACAACCTCTCCCCCTTCCCTTTCTGCACAAAGTGCTCTTTTAATGGAAGCGGAGAGCGGCTCAACTGTATACGAGAAAAACGCCTATACGCGTCTACCGATGGCAAGCACCACCAAAATTATGACTGCTCTTGTAGCTCTCGAGCTTGCCGCTCCCGACACTACCATTATAGTGGATGGGAGTGCGGTCGGTACCGAGGGTTCTTCCATTTATTTATGTGAAGGCGAGGAGCTAACACTTGAGGAGCTTTTGTATGCCCTAATGCTTGAATCTGCAAACGATGCCGCCGTTGCTATTGCGATGGGTGTATCGGGAAGCCTTGATGCCTTTGTGGATGCAATGAACACCAAGGCCACTGCTCTTGGTCTCTCTGACACACACTTTGCCAATCCGCACGGGTTGGATGCAGAGGCACACTATACAACAGCTTATGAATTGGCTATCATCGCGCGCGAGGCTTTAAAAAATCCTTTACTCAAAACCATTGTTTCAACAAGAAAAACAACAATTTCGCATCAAAACACCGACAGCGTGCGTTTGTTGATAAACCACAACAAAATGCTCCGCCTTTATGACGGTTGTATCGGTGTAAAAACCGGATACACGCAAAAAAGCGGTCGTTGCTTAGTCTCTGCTGCCGAGCGAGACGGTGTTGTGATGATTGCGGTAACCATTGATTCCCCCGACGATTGGAATGACCATACCAAGCTTTTGGATTTTGGATTTTCCAATTACCGTTCGGTGGAGCTCTGCCCTGCCGATTTTCACCTTTGTCTGCCCGTTGTGGGCGGCAAGGAAGCTTACGTTACTCTTGCAGTGGCGCAAGGAGTTTCTGCCACGCTTCCCAATGGGGCGGGCGTAATTGAACAAACCATCCAATGTCCGCGACATCTTTTTGCGCCTGTAAAGGAAGGCGACGTTTGCGGACGAATGCTCTTTTATTGTGACACAAACAACGACGGCATCAAAGAAACAGTCGGTGATATTCCGCTCATCGCCCGATACGGCATTTCAAAGCATCCATCACGTCTGACTCTGTGGCAACGCTTTTTGCTTTGGTGGCAGAGACTGTTCTCTTGACAAAGAGCATATATAATTAAGGAAGAAAACAACTCACGAACATAAAAACAAAGGAGGCGACAGAATGCGGTTGCAAAAATTCTTTTCGGACTGTGGGATACTTTCGCGCAGAGCCGCCGAGGCTGAAATTGCCGCGGGTAAAGTCAAAGTAAATGGCGCTGTCGCTCAAATTGGCGACTCTGTTGACCCTGACGTTGACATTGTCGAATACAAAGGCAAGCGCATTTTTCCTCGCATGAGTGCAAAACGCCGCTACATTATGCTCAACAAACCGCGCGGCTATGTGACCACGATGCAAGACGAAAAAGGACGCCCTACCGTTGCCGATCTCACATCGGACGTCGGTATGCGTGTCTACCCTGTCGGTCGCCTTGATATGGACTCCGAGGGCTTGCTCCTCTTGACCGACGATGGCGAATTTGCCAATCAACTCACGCATCCTCGCCACGAAATTCCCAAAATCTATCACGTAACGATCTCCAAGGTGCTTTCCAAGGAAGAGCTTTCGGCGCTTCGCGCCCCGATGGAGCTTGACGGCTACCGCTTGCAGCCCGTAACCGTTAAAAGGTTAGCTCCCGACACGGTTCAAATGAATCTCTGTGAGGGTCGAAACCGTCAAATTCGCCGTATGTGTGAGGCCGTGGGACTCAAAGTCATCCGTCTGCAACGCATCGCCATTGGAGATTTGAGATTGGGTGAGCTCCCTCTTGGCAAATGGCGCGAGCTGACTGCTGACGAAGTACACTACCTGACAACAGGCAAAAAGAAAGGATAAAGACTATGCTGGAAGTATTACCGATTCAAGATAAAAGCGAACAAGAAGCGATTGCCAACCTTTGCGGCATACCCTTTCGCACCGAGCTTTTGGCTTACAAGGCTTTGGTAGACGGAGAACTCTACGGTATGTGTCAGTTCACAATGAACAAGGATGGCGGTACTATCGTCGATTTTGCAAACGTTCCCGAAAAGTATGAGTTTGAGCCTATGTTCGTTATGGGGCGTGCCGCACTCAATTTTATTGACCTCTGCGGTGTTCACCGCGCCTATTTTGACGCAAAATGCGACAATGAAACGCTTGTAAAAGCCATCGGTTTTTCGCGCAATGCCGACGGCAGATTTGAGATGGATTTGACAGATTTCTTCAAAGAACCCTGCAAACACTCTCATTAAGCTATAAATCGACTACCGACTTGGTAAATTTTACCAAATATTCCCCAAAATTTTTGGGGAATATTTTTTCTTGTTTTATATTGTAAAATTATTACATTTATGGTAAAATATTACTGTCATAACAAAATGAAAGTTGGAGGAATAATTGACTTATGGAATACAAAACGAAACTTTTAATTGCCGATGAAAGCCCCGTTTGGCGTGCACAGGTGCGTGAAGGGTTAATGCGCGCAGGATACAGAAATATTGAAGAAGCGGTTAACGGTGAAGAAGCCGTACTCAAAATGTCGCAAATTCACCCCGAGGTGGTTCTGCTTGACGTTTGGCTCTCCAAGCTCGACGGTATTGGCGTTCTTCGTAACGCGCGTACAATGGATTGGGGCAGCGACAAAGCACCTTCCTTTATTGTAGTATCCTCCGTTTCCAATCAAAACATCTTTATTCAAGCATCCGAGGCAGGTGCTGAGCTGTGTCTCCTCAAGCCCGTTAACCTTGTTAGCCTTGCAGAGCACATTCAAAACATTGCAACCCGTCGCGTGCAGGATATTCCCGCTGTGGCTATGCAGGAAGTCGAAAAAGGTCCCGATATCGAATCGCAAGTCACACAAATTATTCATCAAATCGGTGTTCCGGCACACATCAAGGGTTATCAATATTTACGTACGGCAATTCTCTTGACGATTAAGGATTCGGATATTATCAATTCGGTTACCAAGGTTCTCTACCCCAGTGTTGCCAAAAAGTATGCTACCACAACAAGCCGTGTTGAGCGTGCTATCCGTCATGCCATCGAGGTAGCTTGGGATAGAGGCGCCGTCGACACCCTCAATTCCTATTTTGGATATACCATTCAAAACAATCGCGGCAAGCCCACAAACTCCGAGTTTATTGCCATGATTGCAGATAATTTGAGATTGAAATATAAGTTAAACTGATAAAAAAGGAAGGCTTTTGCCTTCCTTTTTCTCTTCGTTTTTCGTTGACACGTGGCTCAAATTGTGTTATAATATGTAAAAAGACGTGACTAATTTTCTATCTTTAGGAGGAACATTATGGGAAACATTTTACTTTGCGGTCTTTCCGCGCTGAAATATGATATCAAATGCGGTGCATCCCCTGCTGAGGAGCACGCGGGCGAAATTATGCGCCGTTGGTTCGAGACGATCACGGGCGAAAAAATGGTTGGCGGTGAGGGTGTGATCGACCTTCACATTGAGGAAGATATCAACGACGTTGAGGGGTATTCTATCCGAAACGCCCCCGAAAAGCTGACAATTATCGGTCACGGTCCGCGCG
>JAZQKM010000261.1:0-2499 GCA_045542155.1 Eubacteriales bacterium | reverse complement strand
TCCGCCTGCGGCTTTGCATTCGTTTATGATGCGCGCGCTCTCTTCGGGAACCGAGAAAAATTCGGTGTGCATCACGTGGTCGGTGATGTTTTCTTCCTTAACAGGACGGAAGGTTCCCAAGCCCACGTGCAGCATTACGGGCGCAATTTTGATACCTTTTTCGCGGATGCGTGTCAAGAGTTCGGGGGTAAAATGCAATCCCGCGGTGGGAGCTGCCGCCGAGCCTTCCTCGCGTGCATAAACCGTTTGATAGCGGCTGTTGTCCGCAAGTCTTTCGGTGATGTAAGGCGGCAGGGGCATGAGCCCCACGATGCTCAACACGTCGTAGATGTTGGCGTATTTTTCTTTGTCATAGGTGAAATGAATGAGGCGGTTGCCTTCCTCGACGATGTCCTTGACCTCGCCCAAAAGCATTCCCTCGCCAAACACGAGCTTCATGCCGATGCGTGCGCGCTTACCGGGCTTGACAAGACATTCCCAGGTATCCAATTCGTGCTGACGAAGCAGAAGCAACTCGATGAGTGCCTCTTCCCTTCCCTCAACGTGTCCGTACACGCGTGCGGGAATGACCTTGGAATCGTTGATGACAAGCACGTCGCCCGCTTTTAGATAATCGAGAATATCATAAAAATGACGGTGCGTGATGCTTTCTGTCGCTCTATCCAGCACCATCAGGCGCGAGGTGTCGCGCTGTTCCATCGGATGCTGCGCAATGAGCTCTTGCGGAAGATAATAGTCAAAATCCGCCGTTCGCAGGTTGGTTTCGGGCAACGCGTTTTTGATAGTTTCACTCATAAAATCTCAAAAAATCCTTCTTTTGTAAATTCGCAAATTGACACACGGTTCATATACTGTAAATGTCCGCGGTCGTATATCGATACTATTATACATCAAAATAAAAGGTTTTGCAACTGTTTTTGGGTTTTATGGAGGAACTTTTTGGAAAAAGTTCCCCCACACCCCTTCAAAAACTTCCTAACAAAATCACCAAAATAGATTCGTCAGTCTTGCAACGGACGGTCGACGCGAGCGTACCGCTCGCTTTTGCTCTCGCTAGCGGCTAGGTAGCGGAGCGGCGCGAACGCAATGAATGACAGTCCAGTGGACTGTCAGAACGTGAGCGTGACCGAGCCGCAGCGAGACCCGCCAAGACCCTATCCGCTCAGAGAGTTGTTTACCTATGGCAATGAAATTGAAAGGAGTTCTCCTTTATGAGCATTGAAAAACAAACCATATTCAAGGGCGTCGCAACGGCTTTAATCACTCCGTTTTATAAGGGCGAAATTGATTATGAGACGTTACAAAATCTAATTGAAATGCAAATCGACGCCGGCGTTGGTGCTATCCTTGTGGCGGGCACAACGGGAGAAAGTCCAACGCTATCTGTGCGCGAGCACGCCGAGCTTGTCTCCTTTGCCGCGCGGCAAATTGGGGGAAGGCTTCCGCTTTTGGCGGGATGCGGCTCAAATTCGACCGCACGCGCTTGCGAATTGGCATCGGCGGTCGCCGAGAACGGTGCAGATGCTCTCCTTGCTGTCACGCCCTACTACAACCGAAGCAATGACCGCGGCATCGTGGCTCACTACCACGCTCTGGCAGATGCCACCGAAAAGCCGCTCATGCTTTACAATGTTCCCGCAAGAACAGGCTTTTCGATGACGCTTTCCCACTATCGCGAGCTTGCCGAGCACCCAAATATTGTGGCAGTGAAAGAAGCCTCTCCCGACCTCTCACTTCTTGCCTCTCTCTGTGGAGAATGTGGCACAAAGCTCGATGTTTACACAGGAAACGACCACCATACGGTGTCTGCCATGCGATTGGGTGCTTCGGGCGTGATATCGGTCTATTCCAACGTATTCCCGCGCAAGATGACCGAAATTTGCCGCCTTTGTGCCGCGGGAGATTGGAAGCTCGCCTATCAGCGCCAAAAGCAAGCACTTGCAGGGATGCAGGCGCTGTTTTGGGAGACCAATCCCATTCCTGTCAAGCACGTGATGGCAGGGATGGGGCTTTGCCGCGCAGAATATCGACTCCCCCTCTGCTCGCCCGCAAGTGATACCGCACGCCGGTTGAGTGAATTGTTTGGCGTGTAAATTCGCCAACGCTCAGCGATAAAAAGTTTTTTCCAAATACATTTTTTTGCAAAAAAGCCGTTGACAAATTGCAACATCTGTATTATAATAGTTGCATAGAAATGTGATTTTTGCAAAAATCGTCCCTTTTGGGCGTTTTTGGCTGCAATATCAAACCCAAAAACTTGCAAAAACACGCAAAAGGAGGAAAACCTATTATGAGCATTCAAAACGAATATTTGAAAAAAGTATTGGCTGACGTTATCGCCCGCAACCCCGGCGAAAACGAGTTCCACCAAACCGTTAGCGAGGTTCTCGAATCCCTTGAGCCCGTTGTGGAGCAAAGCCCTATTTATATTGAGCGCGGCATCATTGATATGATGGTCGAGCCCGAAAGAATTATCAAGTTCCGCGTTCCGTGGGTAGA
>JAZQKM010000260.1:0-4592 GCA_045542155.1 Eubacteriales bacterium | reverse complement strand
CACCGAGACGGTTACCTGCGGTAACGCCTGTGACACTTAAACCTTCGGGAACGTTCATTACAAGGTCAATAAGCTTGTATCCTGCGGTGTTATCCCACTGATCAAGGCTGATGGTGGCGTTAAAGGTCTTGCCAATATCATCGGTGATCTCAGAAGGAAGTCCCAAGGTAGCCGTGGGCTTGCCGATGGTAATTTGCTCTTTTGTATCAAAGGTTACGTCGCTGTAATCAAACAATGTAGTTTTGTTATTTACAAAACGGTTGTATGCAACGAGAGCATAGGTAGACTGATCGGTAGCCATTCCGTTTACGCCGGCACCGACAATATGCTCAAACTGTGCCGTGTCCTCTAAATAATGACTCAAAAGACCGTCAACAACCGACTTTCCGTTTTTGATGAAACGAGTGTCGGTATCGGGATTCATTCCCCAAGTCGTGCAAGCGACGATTACCCATGCACAGCTTTCGGAGCACTCGCTACCGCTGGAAGCAAAGGTGCCGTTATCGTGCTGCATCTCGGAAAGGCATTCAAAGGCTTCTTCACAAGCGGTTGCAACTGCTTCTTGATTACGGTAAGGATACAATGCCTGCAACGCCATACCGGTGATGTCGGGGTCGGAGGCGTAATCTTTGTTTGCTTCCAAAGCCCAACCACCATCATTGTGCTGTCTTGAAAGTATTTCATCAATACATTTCTGTCTGATTGTAGTATCAGAAGTAATATAATCGTTGGAATCAAGCGCGATCAAAGCCCAGATCGTACCATTGAGCCCTTGCTTTTTGATCCAATCAAAACCATTTGCGCTATATGCTTCTATCAAGTTCCAGTCGCCAACCGAGGTTGCATCCTTGCCGATTGCGGAAAGCGCAACGATCAAACGGGAATTTTCGGTAGATTTATTCTTATGAAGCGCGCCATTCATATTAAGGGATGCGGCAGTTTCATTTACTGTTTCTACAATTCGATTGTAATAATCGGTAAAGTATGCGTTATCCTTGGCATAGTACTCTCCACGGGCAAGGCTGAACACAGTCCATTCTCCTGCATCCGTACCAAAAGCAGGTGCAGTAACGGTAGAAGCCAGCTTTGCCATTGTAGCATTCAGCGTAGCACTGACATTCTGCGGCTGACGTGCAACAGCTTTTGCATTCACGGTTACTTCTGCATAACCGGGTGCGGATACAATGGAATCGGGGAATTCATTACCGTAACCACCGTCAACCCACAAATACCATTTACCTGCAGAGGGGAACGTAATGGATGCACATGCATCACCGTCCGTTGTTACGCTTCCTGTTTCGTTATAAAGTTCGGTGCCGTAATAAACGGTATAGTCAGGAACATCAAAGAAAACGGAATTATACTCATAATCTTTTGTTCCTTTAATTAACTTAATATCACAAGCCTCATTCACTTCGGCGGTATAAGTGTGTGTCATAGCACCGTTTTCGTCAGCAAAATAATGAAATCCGTAACCGGAATCCTGATAAAAATCCCAGCTTGTAAAACCGGCAAGACTGATAACGTCGCCCGGCTCTAAGACGATCTGATCGGAGGTTGCGCCCCAACCGGCACCTGCAAGGGGATATTGGCCGTTGAGATAATAGTTAAGATTTTCGTCTTGACCAAAAAGTCCGCCTGCAAAATAGCTGCTTCCGGGACTGCCGGTAAAGGTGATGTCACTCCAATCTCCACCGTACAATTCTTCGTGAGCATAGATAATAAGCTGAAGTGCGGTTGTGTCATAGGTTCCGTCACCGTTTTCATCATACCAATAGTCTGATAAGCCGTATGCATCCAAATCAACGGAAGCGAGTTCTTCAAACGAGACGGGAACATAGGCCATAGGGGTTCCGTTTTTATCTTCTTTGAACTTATCGTCATAGCTTACGGAAATGTAAACATATTCACTCTCCGTCGCAAATGCCGTCAGCGGTATCATTGTAAATACCATTACGATGGCAAGTAATATACTCAAAACTCTTTTCTTCTTCGTTTTCATTTCAAAATTGTCCTTTCTTAGTCACTTGTTTTCCTTTGGTTGCTTCAGTCCTGCGGACTCCAAGGCACGGGGCCAGGGTCCAAGGTAGGCTTTGATTTGGGCGCAAGTTGCACTGTCAAAGTCTTTTTTTGTGGGAAGTCTTTTTAATTCTCGGCACTTGCTTCTCAGAAGTTCCTCCGCCCAGGCCTTCTTTTTTTCCTGTGTCACTTGCATCCCTCCTTTACTCGTTTTGTGGTTTTGCAGGCAAATAAAAAGAGTGCACCTTATGATCCTCAAGTACGGATCAATAGGCTGCACTCTCCTGTCAAAGCGTGTAAAACCCGATTGATAAAGCAGGCTCTCTGACTTAAGCGTTACCGCTAACACAGCAATGGACGGTTGTTCCGGTTTCTCACCGGATCACCTGGCTCTATCAATAAGTAATATTCAGTTGGCGTACAAATAAAAAACCGCAGCAACCCAAAGGATCGCTGCAGCCGTTTTTTGCAACAAAAAATCACAGAATCCGTACTTGCAGACCCTTGTGCTTTTACCTCATTTGAGCAGTTCTCCTGACTTGCGTATCCTAAGCCCCTGCACAGCCTTCTCGGCTTTTGCCAATGACCGACTTTCGTCACGTGCAGGTGCCTCCACGCTTACAGTGGCGGTACCGTCCGGGATTTTTGCACCCGGTTATCTATTCTCCTGCGGGGCTGTTACCACCTCCGCAGGCACTCAAACGGAATATTTACTTGTGATAATAGTATAAATGATTGTTTTGCAAAAGTCAATCAAAAAAACAGATACCACTTATATACTGAAAGTGGTTTGGTCTATAAGCGATGAATATGGTCCTGACTTTAGTCGAATAGTTGTTTCGGATTTTCTTATTAGTTTGGGTGAGTATTTTGAGATTGATGCTTTTTTAGATTCTAAAAAGAAGCGGGTAGAAAAAGAAATTAAAAAGCTTTCATTACGATCTGCATACACTGTAAATTTGATTATGTGGAAACCATAGTGGGCGCATGTCCAAAATGGCGTTTAAAGGCACGGCTGAATTGATAAATATCAGAATAACCGACGGACGATGCAATTTCTTTAATTGGTCTCTTTTCCAAAAGCATTTCATATGCCTTTTTCATCCGTAGGTCGGTCAGGAGGTGGAACGGTGTTTTCTGATAAACCTCTTTTACTATTTTTCGAAGATAAACCGCACTTACGTTGCAAAAGGCAGCCACCTCATCAATTTGCAGATCCACCCTTCCACATTCGCTTTGCATATAGCAAAGAGCTTTTTCTGCAAGAAGCTCTTTGGCGCTTTTGGGAGAATCGGTCTTGAAAAGAAAAAAAGCAAGCTGGTACAGTTTGGATAATAAATAGTATCGTGTATTTTTGTCATTATTATAGGATTTTTGGGATATTTCTTGATAAAAGCTCATAGCCAGTTTTTGGCTCATGCCATTGAGGGCACAGGGCAAAGCCGAAGGATTGGAAATATTAAAATTGACGGAGATGCTCTCGGCACTTTCAAGGCATTCGTTTGTGTAAGCTGTTCCTTCCGGAATGAAAACACCTTGGTTGCAATCCGTAATGACGGTTTTATCGTCGAAGGTAAATTTAAGCCGCCCTTTCAGCGTTATGATAAAGCAACTGGCATAGCGTGACTGAAAGGTTAAGGTACGCCCTTTTTTATCTTTGACATAGGAAATATTTAGAAATTGTTCGATATTAATACGCTCGTTATTCATTCTTAACACCCTTTATATTTTAGTATTTGATTTCATAAAAGTCAATGGAATTGTAGATTTTCAAAAAAATATAATGTTTTTGTTTCGGAAATGCTAAAATGTATACTGTTGCAGGCATTGAATTACAGGGGATCGGATGCTATGCTTAATAAAAAAGGAGTGAGCAAATGAAATTTCAGGGAAAAGTTGCAATGATAACGGGCGCTTCCGTGGGAATCGGCAGAGCTGTGGCTCTTTGCCTTGCAGAGCAGGGCGCCGATTTAGTTTTGCTGGATGTGAATATGGAACAGCTTTTGGCTGTCGGTGAAGAAATTAAAAAAATCGGAGGCAGGGTGTTGACCTATGAATGCGACGTCAGTAATGAAGAACGGGTCAAAGAAGTGGTCGCCGGTGCTATGGAATACTTCGGAAAAATCGACGTCCTTGTGAACAATGCTGCGCTGTGGCGGGACAGGTCTGAACTTGCGGAAGCATCTTCCGATTTGTGGAAGCGATATTTCGACGTAAACGTAATGGGCGTTTTTTATTGCACGAAGGCGGTACTGAACGGAATGCTCCAAAACGGGTACGGAAGGATCGTGAACGTGGCATCCGTCGCAGGGGTCTATGGAAATGCAAAAATGTCGCATTATTCTGCAACAAAAGGGGCGGTGATTGCGATGACCAAGGCCTTGGCCAAAGAGGTGACCGAAAAGGGGGTACTGGTCAATTGCGTTTCTCCGGGAAGTGTTAGTCCTTCTCAAAACGAGGATATGGACTTTTTCAAGACCTCTGAGTTGAGTTTTACGGGCCGGACGGGCAACGATCGGGAAAATGCTAACCTGATCCTGGTTTTGGCAAGTGACGGTGCAAGCTATATTACG
>JAZQKM010000259.1:0-5648 GCA_045542155.1 Eubacteriales bacterium | reverse complement strand
GCAATCCATTTGCTTTACATAAGAGCCATCGCCGCAAAGGTAGGATGCAGCATCGAAATAAACGCTGAAGGTATGCCCTTCCTCACGCGGTGTGATATCATAGAAAATATAAGAAACGGGGCGTGAGAACACCTCGGGTCTGTCAAGCAGCAAAGGTGTCAAAAAAGTGACGCGCAATTCGCACGCGGGGTGCGAGAATGTATAAACGGTAGACGTGGGGTTAACAGTAACGTCGGTTTGTTCGAGTGCTTTTCCCTCAGGGAAATAGCGGTCAGTGACAGCTGTTTTGCCCATAAAACGGTACTTTTCTCCGTCGATCGTTATAAATCCAAACATCGATTGCAGCACACCCGTCCAATGGCGAGTATGGTCGTCGGCAAGTCTGTCGGTAAAGCTCCAAATGCTGAAATAAGGGTCGGTCGTCACGAGCGGAATCGCCGTAGGACGGAATTTTACAGTTTGATTCATAATCTTTCTCCTCTTCTACATTAAAAAACAGGATTTTATAAGGTGGCAAAATGGGCACGTTATCGGGAATGAAATTCGCAGATGGACGTGCCCATTTAGGGATTTGTTCTAATTAGATGGAATGAATGCCATTTGCCTTGTCGGCGTGCTCGGCATCAATACCGTATTTTTTTGCCTTGCGGTATTCAAAGAACTTTTTGGATACCTCCGGGAAGAGTGCGTAGGAGAGAACGTCCTCATCCTGCTCGAGATACTGTGCGATCTCGCTGCGGAGCTGCTCAAGCTCGGGCTTGAGTGCATCTGCGGGACGGTAGTCAATGGGCTTCTCGTTGCCAATAATCTTCTTGACAAATGCAGGATCGATGGCTACGGGAGTTTTACCGTACTCGCCGCGAACGATGCCCTTGAATTCCTTGGTTACAGTCTTATATCTCTCACCCATAATGACGTTGAATACTGCCTGCGTACCAACGATTTGGGAAGAAGGCGTTACAAGCGGAGGATAACCAACGTCTGCGCGCACGCGCGGAACCTCTTCAAGAACCTCGGTCAGCTTATCAGATTTGCCTGCTTGTGCAAGCTGGCTCATCAGGTTGGAAAGCATACCGCCGGGAACCTGATATACGAGCGCGTTAACGTCAACCTTAAGTGCCTTAGGATTGAGCAAGCCGCTTGCAAGATACTTTTCACGCAGAGGTGTGAAGTGCTTGGTAACCTTATCGAGGTCGCTAAGGTTGATGCCGGTATCGTAAGGCGTGCCTGCTAAAGCCGCGACCATTGCCTCGGTAGGCGGCTGGGATGTGCCCATTGCCATAGGAGAGATTGCGGTGTCGATAACGTCAACGCCTGCTTCTACTGCCTTCATAAGTGTCATAGAAGCCAAACCTGCAGTGTAGTGGGTATGCAGCTGTACAGGAACCTTTACAGACTCTTTAATAGTCTTAACAAGGTCATAAGCATCGTAAGGCTTGAGCAAGCCTGCCATATCCTTAATACAGATGGAATCTGCACCCATTTCTTCAAGCTGCTTTGCATACTTGGAGTAGTACTCCATTGTGTAAACAGGACCTGTGGTGTAGGAAAAAGCTGCCTGAACGTGTCCGCCCTCTCTGCGAGTTGCGTTGATAGCGGTTTTAAGGTTACGGGGATCGTTGAGTGCAACGAAGATACGAATGATATCAATGCCGTTTGCAAGAGACTTTTGTACAAAATACTCTACTACGTCGTCGGAATAGTGACGGTAACCGAGGATGTTTTGACCGCGGAAAAGCATTTGCAGCTTGGTGTTCTTAACCTTGTCGCGAATAGCGCGCAGTCTTTCCCAAGGATCTTCATTAAGGAAACGCATGCAAGCATCAAAGGTTGCGCCGCCCCACGCCTCAAGGGAGTGGTAGCCAACCTTATCCATCTGCTCGAGAATCGGAAGCATCTCGGCAGTGGTCATACGGGTTGCAATCAGCGACTGATGGGAGTCGCGAAGCACTGTTTCTGTAATTTTAACTTTTGCCATTGTATTACTCCTGTCAGTTTGAAATTAGCCGAAGCAAGCGAGAAGAACGCCTGCGGCTACGGCAGAACCGATAACGCCTGCCACGTTGGGTCCCATTGCGTGCATCAAGAGGAAGTTGGAAGGATCAGCCTTTTGTCCCTCGGCTTGTGCAACACGTGATGCCATAGGAACCGCGGATACACCCGCAGAACCGATAAGGGGGTTGATAGTGCCGCCCGAAAGCTTGTTCATAATTTTTGCAGTGATCAAGCCACCAACGGTGGAGATTGCAAATGCGGTAAGACCAAGAACGATAATCAAAAGGGTTTCGGGAGCTAAGAAGCTTTCTGCCGTTGCAGTTGCGCCAACCGAAATGCCAAGGCATACGGTAACGGCGTTCATCAGTCCGTTTTGCACCGTTTTGGAAAGACGGTCGGTAACGCCGCAAACGTTAAGGATATTACCAAACATCAAGCAACCGATCAGAGAGAGTGCGGAAGGCACGATCATACCAACAACAACGGTTACCATTACGGGGAAAATCATCTTTTCCAGCTTGGAAACGGGACGAAGTGCGGTCATTTTAATTTTTCTTTCTTTCTCCGTTGTCAAAAGACGCATAATGGGGGGCTGGATCATCGGGATGAGCGCCATATAAGAATATGCCGCAACAGCAATAGCACCAAGAAGTGCGGGAGCCAGGGTTTTGGTAACGTAAATAGCCGTGGGGCCGTCAGCACCGCCAATGATACCGATGGATGCCGCCTCTACAACAGTAAAGCCCATGAAAATTGCGCCTGAAAAGGCAACGAATACGCCAAGTTGTGCGCCGGCACCAATGAGGAGACTCTTGGGGTTAGAAATCAAAGGAGTAAAGTCAGTCATAGCACCAATACCGATAAAGATGAGGCAAGGATACAGACCGGTTTTAACACCGATGTAAAGAATATCGAGCAATTCACCCTTGTTCAAAATATGAATGTAATCGATCATTCCGCTCGTCATATACCATTCGGAGTGGAAAAGATCAACGCCGGGGATATTAGTCAGCAACATTCCAATTGCGATGGGAAGGAGCAACAACGGCTCAAATCCACGGCCAATGGCAAGGTAGATCAGCACGCCTGCAATAGCGATCATGATAAGGGTCTTTACTGCCCCTACCCAACCGTCAGCAAACAGCTGTGCAACGCCTGTATCGCCAAGGAACGTTTGAACGCTTTGAAGCAAATCCATAAGGCTGTTTCCTTTCTGTAAAATTCAAAAAGCGGAATCTTTCAAAAAGGATCAGTTCATAGTAACGAGAACTGCATCGGTTGCCACAGATGCGCCCTGCGTTGCCTCTACGGAAGCTACAACACCGTCAGCAGGAGCCATAATGTCGTTTTCCATCTTCATAGCTTCGAGAACACAGAGAACGTCGCCCTTCTTAACAGTGTCGCCAACCTTAACGTTAACCTTGATAATGGTGCCGGGCATGGGAGCCTTAACAGCGGTAGCGCCTGCCTTGCCTGCAGGAGCAGGAGCGGCTGCGGGAGCGGGAGCGGCTGCGGGTGCAGGAGCTGCTGCGGGAGCAGGAGCGGCCACGGGAGCGGGTGCTGCTACGGGAGCAACAGGAGCAGCTACGGGTGCTACGTAAGGAACGGCTGCACCGTTTACTTCCTCAACTACTACATCATAAATTACGCCATTTACAGTTACACGATAGTTTTTCATAATATTTTACCTTTAACCTTTCAAAATTTAAGTTTATTGCTTGTAGTTTTATTTGATTGGGAGATCATCTTCTGTATCCGCGCTTGCGTTCTGCGCGCTTAAAGGATACCACGCGGAATGCTCCGGTCTCACCGGCTTCCGCTCTTGCGGCACTGATTGCCGCGGTAATAGCCGCTACGATAGCTCCATCATCTTCAGCTGCTGCAAGTGCGGCTGCAATAGCTGCGGCAATAGCGGCATCGTCTTGCTTGGGAGCAGGTGCGGGAGCCGTCTTTTTCGGGCGCGGCTCTTTTTCTTTCTTTTCGCCCTTGTGCAATACAGAGTGCATGATCTCGATCATAGCCCACAAAATTGCGAGAACCGCAAAAATGGTAACCATTCCCATGAGTGTGACCGTACCCGCAGTGGATGCGCGTTCACCCCAACTGAGCTCTTCACCCGGTACTGTTAGGAACATAGGTAGATATGTCATTGAATTACCTCCCTATCAAAGAGGAAGATTGCAGTGCTTGCGAGCGGGTGCTCCTGCGTTTTTCATCATCAGCATATAAACCGCTGCGCAGATGCGTTGACGAAGCTCATTTGCCGCTACAACGTCATCGATGCTTCCGTCAGCGGCTGCAGCTTCGGGAGATGCACATTCTTTCGTCCACTTCTCGATGAGATCAGCACGCGTGAGATCCTCGGTGATCTTGTCATTCCAAAGGAATGCAACGGCAGATGCGGGAGCCATTACGCTGATCTCGGATGTGGGAAGCGCATAAACCATATCGGCACCGAGAGCTTTGGAGCCCATGAGCGTGAATGCCGCGCCGTAAGCCTTGCCGCAAACAACACCAATCTTTGCGGTGTCTGCGGTTGCATAAGCCATAGCAAGCTTGCCAAGCTGAGCCGCCAGAGGTGCTCCCTCTGCCTCTGCATCGGTGGCAACGCCCACACTATCAACGAGAGTGATAACGGGAATGGAGAAGCTATCGCAGAAGCCGATCAGCTTTGCCGCTTTCTTTGCGCCGTCGCAAGTGATAACGCCGCCGTTGACTGCCGCGTCGTTTGCAATAACACCGCAGGTAACGCCACCAAAGCTTGCAAGGCCTGTGATCATCTCGGCTGCATACGCTTCACCAAGAGATACAAAGGTTTGGGCGTCACAGAGAGTCTCTACGAGCGCCTTACCGGTAAGACCTTCAACGGAGACGGTACGGTTGATATCATCGGTAATATCTTCAATTGCTACGCCTTCTTCGCAGTTGGAAGGAAGCATAGAAACAAGCTTAACTGCCTTTGCCACTGCATCTTCATCATTCTCTGCATTGATAGTTGCAAGACCGTTCTGTGCAGTATAATCGGTAGTACCGATTTCCTTGCCTGCAAGGAAAGGAGCATTTACGTAAAGCTCGGATTGATCTTTGATGGTAACAACAACATCGAACATAGCCGCAACGGTTGCCGCCATACCTGCACAAACACCGTTGATAATAGCGATTTGCGGAATGATGCCGGACGCATCGCTGACAACCTTAAGAAGCTTGCCGTATGCGGACAGAACGGATGCACCATCGGCAACGGTAGCACCAATGCTATCAAACATTCCCACAACGGGAGCACCGTTCTTGAGTGCCATATTATAAAGCATTGCAATTTTTTCTGTTTGAAGTGCGTCGATTGCGCCCTTCTTGCGGTCACTGTCTTGGGCAAACGCGTAAACCAACTTGCCGTTTACAGCGCCGTAGCCGCAAACAACACCGGTCAGGTCGTCGCCTCTCTTCATATATGCGCCGGTCTCAACAAAGGTACCTGCATCAAAGAGAGCCGCGATCTTTGCGTTACCGATCGTCGTGCCTTTCTCCATAAAGACAATCCTCCAAATAAGTAATATTTTTATTGGAAATAGGTGGTATTTTCAAAAAATTCCCATCCTACCCCATTCTAACGAAATTATATCACAAAACAAGTCGAAAGTCAATGATACTTCCCT
>JAZQKM010000258.1:0-17214 GCA_045542155.1 Eubacteriales bacterium | reverse complement strand
GAAAATCTTGATGCTGTTGTCATCCGCGAGGAGGACATTGAAGTTACCGCTCACCGTTCCAGCGGTGCGGGCGGTCAGCACATCAACAAGACCGACTCGGCTATCCGTATCGTGCACAAGCCTACGGGCATTGTTGTCGGTTGCCAAACCGAGCGTTCGCAGCTTCAAAACAAGGAAACCGCTATGCGTATGCTCAAATCCAAGCTGATGGAGATCAAAATCCAAGAGCGTCTTGACACCATTGAAGACATTCAAGGAAACAAAACAAACATTGAGTGGGGTTCGCAGATTCGTTCCTACGTCTTTATGCCCTACACCCTTGTTACCGACAAGCGTACGGGATATGAGACGGGTAACATTCAAGCCGTTATGGACGGTGACCTGGACGGATTTATAAACGCATATCTCAAGCAAACCGCAGGCAAATAAATTCAGCAAAAAGGCATCTTTGGAGATGCCTTTTTATTTTTTTCAAAAACACAACAAAAACTTGACTTTATTATTCTTTTGTGATATAATAAGATGTTAAATTATGCTATTGTGAGTTTTTTGAGAAAGGAGAGACGAAAATGGTAAAGATCTTAGCCGTTTTGCCGCGCAGTATTGCCGAAAAAGCAGGTATTCGTGGTGGGGATATGCTTGTTTCCATCAATCAAAATGAAATACGTGACGTGCTTGACTACCGTTTTTATCTCACCGATACGAACGTTTCTATCACGCTTTTGCGTGATGACAAGTCTTATACCGTGCACATCAACAAAGGCGAATACGACGACATAGGGCTCTCTTTTGAGACCCCTTTGATGGACAAAAAGCACTCCTGCACAAACAAATGTGTGTTCTGCTTTATCGACCAGCTCCCGCCCGGCATGCGCGAGTCGCCTTACTTTAAGGATGACGACGACCGCCTTTCCTTTTTGCACGGAAACTACGTTACCCTGACAAATCTTAAGAATGAGGACATTGACCGCATTATCAAAATGCACATTTCCCCTGTCAACGTGTCTGTTCACACAACCAACCCCGAGTTGCGTGTGAAGATGATGAAGAACAAGCACGCAGGAGAGGTACTTTCCTATCTTGACCGCATGGCAGATGCAGGCATTGCTCTGTGCACGCAGATTGTGCTTTGCAAGGGACTGAACGACGGCGCCGAGCTTGACCGCACTCTACACGATTTAATCAAATATCACCCCTCTCTGCGTTCCTGTGCTATCGTTCCCGTAGGGCTTACGAAATACCGCGAAAAGCTCTATCCGCTCGAGGCTTTCACTCCAAAGGAGTGTGCGGCGGTCATTGAGCAGGTCAACGCATACGGAAATTGGTGCCTGAAAGAATACGGAACACGTATTTTCTACTGCTCGGATGAGTTCTACGTTCGTGCAGGGCTCCCCCTTCCCCCCGAAGAATTTTACGAGGATTACTCCCAAATTGAGAACGGTGTTGGTATGCTGACCTCGATGAGGGCGGAGTTCGATATGGAGCTTGATTATCTCGACGAGCTTCTTGCCGATTTCTGCGCGCCGCGCACAGTTTCGGTGATTACGGGTATGGCGGCTTATGAGCACATCACATCTCTTGCAAAAGAAATGATGGCGCGTGTTGATGGGCTGACGGTAACCGTTTACCCCATAGTGAACAATTTCTTTGGCAAAAGCGTTACCGTTGCAGGCCTTATTACGGGCGGTGACATAGTGGAGCAGCTTTCGGGCAAGGCTCTTGGAGATGAACTGCTTTTCCCCTCTGTGATGCTTCGCGCCGATGGCGACGTCTTTCTTGACGATATGACCCCTGTCGAGCTTTCGGCTCGTTTGGGCGTTCCCGTTCGTGCCACAGAGAGTGACGGGACAAAATTCATTTGTGCACTGCTCGGTATTGGCGAATGATGGAAAGGAAAAGCGGACAAACTGTTTTTAGTGGAAAGGACACATAAATTTATGGCAAAACCGATTATTGCGATTGTCGGACGTCCCAACGTTGGCAAGAGCACTTTATTTAATAAGCTCATCGGTGAGCGTCGCTCGATTGTAGAGGACACTCCCGGTGTAACGCGCGACCGCATCTACGGTGAGACCGAGTGGCGCGGCAAGCGTATGATTCTCATTGACACGGGTGGAATTGAGCCCAAAACCGATAACCTCATTCTCAAGCAGATGCGTCAGCAGGCGCAAATGGCAATCGATACCGCCGACGTCATCATTTTTATGTGCGACGTTCGCACAGGACTCACTGCCAACGACCGCGACATTGCCGTTATGCTGAAAAAGAGCGGCAAGCCCGTTGTTCCCTGCATCAACAAGTGTGACAGCATCGGTGCTCTCCCGATGGAGTTTTACGAGTTCTATGAGCTTGGCTTTGAAGAAGACCCCATTGGTGTTTCTTCGATTCACGGAAGCGGCTCGGGTGATCTTCTCGATGCTTGCTTGCGCTATCTCGACGATTGGCAAGACACCATGGAAGAGGACGACAGCATCAAGGTTGCCGTTATCGGCAAGCCGAACGCGGGCAAATCTTCTATCATCAACCGTTTGATTGGCGAGGAACGTCTCATCGTTTCCAACATTGCAGGCACGACACGTGATGCCGTTGACACGCAGCTTGAGAACGAATATGGCAAATTCACCTTTATCGATACCGCAGGTATTCGCCGTCAATCGAAGATTGATGACAAAATTGAGCATTTTAGCGTTTTGCGCGCTCACATGGCGGTAGAACGCGCGCAAGTGTGCCTTTTGATGATCGATGCTTCAACCGGCATTACCGACCAAGACACCAAGATTGCAGGCATTGCACACGAGGCGGGCAAGGCCGTTATTATTGTTGTTAACAAGTGGGATCTGATTGAAAAAGACAACAACACCGTAAACGAATTTAACAACAAGATTCGTACAGAGCTTGCGTATATGCCCTATGCGCCCATTCTTTATATCTCTGCAAAGACAGGTCAGCGTGTCACCAATCTGTTTGAACGTATTGTTTACGTTTACGGTCAGTCGGTTATGCGCGTAACCACGGGTATGCTAAATGACGTTCTTGGCGATGCCATGATTCGCGTTCAACCCCCGTCTGATAAGGGACGCCGCCTCAAGATCTACTATATGACGCAGATCAGCGTAGCTCCCCCTACCTTTGTCATCTTTTGTAACAACGTTGAGCTCTTCCACTTCTCCTACCAACGCTATATTGAAAACTGCCTGCGCGAGACCTTTGGCTTTATGGGTACGCCCATCAAGCTCATCATTCGTATGAAGGGTGACGAGGCGGATAAGTAAAGAGCATTCTGCGCGAGAGCGCAAGTGAGGTATATTTATGTTTGTTGATAACGTTAAAATTTATATCAAAGCCGGTGACGGCGGCAACGGTGCCGTCTCTTTTCGCCGTGAAAAATACGTAGCTGCGGGCGGTCCCGACGGCGGCGACGGCGGACACGGTGGCAACGTGGTCTTTCGCGTAGATGAGGGCACCAACACCCTCTTGGCATTCCGTTACAAGCACAAGTTCGTAGCCGCTCGCGGTGGCGACGGTAAGGGCGGCAAGTTCCACGGTGCAACCGCCGACGATCTTGTCATTCTCGTTCCCCCCGGAACACTCATCCGCGATGCGGAGTCGGGCAAGATCATTCACGATATGTCCGAGGACGACGGTGCTGACTTTATCGCCTGCCGCGGCGGTCGCGGCGGTTGGGGCAACCGTCACTTTGCAACACCTACGCGTCAGGTTCCTATGTTCGCCAAAAACGGCACAGAGGGTCAAGAGCGCGAGGTTATTCTGGAGCTGAAAATGATTGCCGACGTGGGGCTGATCGGTTACCCCAGCGTTGGTAAATCCTCTATTCTCGCTCGCATCTCGGCGGCAAAGCCAAAGATTGCGGACTATCACTTCACTACCCTCTCCCCCAACCTCGGCGTTGTTCGCACGGGCGGTGAGAGCGGATTTGTAGCAGCTGACATCCCCGGTCTTATTGAGGGTGCTGCCGACGGTGCAGGTCTCGGTCACGCATTTTTGCGTCACGTTGACCGTTGCAGACTGCTTCTTCACGTAGTGGACATCTCCTGCTTTGAGGGCAGAGATCCTGTGGAAGATGTGAAGCAAATCAACTATGAGTTGGCCCGTTACAGTCCCGAGCTTGCCGAGCGTCCGCAGATTATTGTAGCTAATAAGTGTGACTCTCTTGACCGTGAGATCGTTGACATAGACGCATTTGAGGCCTTTATTCGCGAGAACGGCTGGGAGCTCTTCTACATCTCTGCCGTAACCGGAGAGGGCGTAGATGCACTCATTCGCCGCGTAGCGGCACGCCTTGAGGAGCTGCCCCCCATTAAGGTTTACGAAAAAGAATACGCTCCCGAGGACGTGGTTGTTGGCGGTGAACGCGAGACCGTCATTCGTCGTGAAAACGACACCTTCTATGTTGAGGGCGAGTGGATCAAGAACGTAATGGGACAGATCAACTTCAGCAATTACGAGTCGCTCAACTACTTTCAGAAGGTGCTCCAAAACGGTGGCGTTTTTGAAGCCTTGGAAAAGAAAGGCTGCCGCGACGGTCACACTGTTTCGATCTACGATTTTGAATTTGATTACGTAAAATAAATTAAAGGAGAACTATATGAACATTTGGCACGATATCAATCCCGAACATATCAAGCCCAATGATTTTACTGCCGTTATTGAAATTCCCAAGGGAAGCAAGTGCAAATATGAGTTGGATAAGTACACGGGGCTACTGAAGCTTGACCGCGTTCTTTACACCTCCACGCACTACCCTGCCAACTACGGCTTTATTCCGCGCACATACGCTGACGACGGTGACCCCTTGGACGTTTTGGTCCTTTGTGCCGAGTCAATTTATCCCATGACATTGATGCAGGTCTATCCCATTGGTGTGATGCGTATGCTTGACGGCGGCAAGATGGACGACAAGATCATTGCCGTCCCGATTTCCGATCCGACCTACTTGGGAATTGACTCCATTGACCATCTTCCACCGCATATCTTTGATGAAATCATGCACTTCTTCAGCGTTTACAAGCAGCTTGAGAACAAGGAAACCGCGGTTAAGTCTCTCTTTGGAAAAGAGATGGCAGAACAGATCATTCAAGAGGCTATTGAGTGTTATAAAAACACATTTGAAAAAGAATAACAGATAAAAATAAGCGTCTACGATAATGTCGTAGGCGCTTTTTCTTTCCACTAATCTATAAAGTGTCGCCTCGCTCCCCTGCGGGGCTTTTTTTATTTGGCACAAAGTGGCACGAATTGTCATCTTTTGGCACGAAAAGGCGCGGTACAATAGGGGCGTCACAAAGAAAACCGAACATTGGAGGTGATGCACTTTGTATGGCAAAGAAACTGCCAAAAAAGCTTGATACAACGGCTCGCCAAAAGCGACTTTTGGAGCTTTTGGAAGAGTACGTAGAGGCTTGCCGTCCGCCGCCCGAGGCGGATAGCAAAAAAGCAAACGGAAAGTTTGCAAACCTTGCCGGCTTTTGCCGATTTGTCGGTTGCGGCATCTCGTATCTTCAAAAGCTCTGCTCCGAGGCTCCCCGTCTTTACGACCTCATTTGCACCACACTTGAGGACGAACTCCTGATTTCGTCTCCTTCCCCATCGCTCCTATCCTATTATCTCAAAAAGCGGTTGGGCTACGACGAAAAAGAGGAAACGGCGGCCGCCTCTTGCGGAGAGATGCGACTTGTGTTTGAGCACGACATTTTGGAGGACGGCGCGTGAGAGAAGAAGGCGACGGCATCCTGCGCGTTCACGGTACACCAAATGAACGACAAAAGCTGTTCTTTGCATCCCGTGCCCGTTACACGGCTTACGGGGGTGCAAGAGGCGGTGGAAAGTCTTGGGCTCTGCGGCGTAAGTTGATTGGTCTTTGTCTCTGCTACCCCGGAATTCGGTGCCTGTTGGTGCGGCGTTCCTATGCGGAGCTGAAAGCCAATCACGTGCGACCGTTGTTGGATGAATACGGAACGCTCCTTTCTTACAGTGAAGGAGACAAAATCCTCACGCTCCCCAACGGTAGCAGCATTGCATTGGGTTATTGTGCCGCGGCGAGAGACGTTTTACGCTATCAGGGACAAGAGTACGACATTATTGCCATTGATGAGGCTACGCAGCTGAGCGAATATCAGTTTTCTATTTTTAAGGCCTGCCTTCGTGGCACCAGTGACGCACCGCGCAGAATGTACCTGACCTGCAACCCCGGTGGCATCGGTCACGCTTGGGTCAAGCGTCTCTTTGTAGAGCGAAAATTCAGAGAGGACGAAAATCCCGATGATTATCTTTTCATCTCGGCACAGGTCTATGACAATCCCGTTCTGCTGCGGGCTGACCCCGACTATGTTCGGCAGTTGGAAAGCCTGCCCCAGAAACTGCGAGATGCGTGGCTATACGGTCGTTGGGATGTGTTCGAGGGGCAGTTCTTTTCGGAATTCGATCCCGCCGTGCACATCTGCTCCCCTACCAAAATCCCCGCTAATCTACATTATTTTGTCGCCCTTGACTACGGCTTTGATATGCTTGCGGCACTCCTGATGGGGGTTGACCTCGAAGGAAATCTCTATGTGATAGAGGAATTTTGCCAAGCCAATTTAACTCTGAGCGAGGCAGCTCGGCAGGTGGCAAATTTGTGTCGCGGACGGACGGTGCGCTACGCGGTCGCTTCTCCCGACCTATGGAACAGACGTCAAGATACCGGCAAAAGCGGTTTTGAGGTGATGCAATCGGTCCCCGGCATGCCACCGATGTGTGCCGCCGACAACCGCCGCGTGCCCGGTTGGCGCGTTTTGCGCGAATATCTTCAACCCTCTGTCGGTGCGCCTGTGCTTCGGATATCGTCGGTTTGCACCGAGTTGATCCGCTCGATGCCGGCTCTGCTTTGCGACACGTTGCGCCCCGAAGATGCCTCGGATGAGCCTCATGCCGTGACGCACGCGCCGGAAGCCTTGCGATATGCCGTAATGAGCCGCGCAAAGGAAAGCATTCCCCAAGAGCGACCCGATAACACCTTTCGTTTTGCTAAAAAAGAGCGCTCGCTCTTTTAAGAGTGGGCGAAAGAAGGGTTTTCTTTGTGATAGTTCAAAATGAAAGGAGTTTTTAACAAATGGCAAGAATCAAGTCAAAGCGAACGGCTTTGCAAATGCTCTCTTGCAAATTTAGCGGTATGGGAAAGCACAGTCCGTTGGAGCCTTTGGGAGCGGAAGATATGTGCAACTTTCGAATTTTGCCAAACGGCACCCTGAAGGTAAGGTCGGGATACACACGCATAAAGCACTTTTCTTCGGATGAAAAAGTGCGCGGCGTTTGGGAAGGAGTTCTTGACGATATTTACTACTTCTTTGTCGTGGTCGGTGATACCGTTTACCGATTGGTGGGAGAAGAGTTAAGCGAAACGAGTATCGGCACAATTACAAACGGTAACGGAACTGTACGTTTCTGCGTTTACGAAAATATGCTTTACCTTTTGGACGGAATCAAAATATGGACATTTTCAAGCACATCCCCCAAATTTACGGAGCTTGAACCTTACGTTCCGCTTTACGGATATCAGTGGCATCCCGCTTCGTATGGCGAGATTAACGAACAAATCAACCTTTTGACTCCTCAGTTGCGTGTACACTATTACAACTCCACCGATACAGACACATTTATACTTCCTTTCTACTCGAGTTCTGTGGATGTTGTGTTTGTAAACGGCAGAAAAACAACCGAATACAGCTTTACCCCCGGCTCCAATAAGGTCGTTTTTACTTCTGCGGTTCACCCTATGACCGTAGAAATAGGTTTTACCATTATGATTGACGACGATCTGCGCAATGAAATCCTTGCATCACAAATTGCCTACATCTACTCTCGCAACGGTATAAATCAACTGATGCTTAGCAGTAACAGCGGTCGTTTGTTCTGTGCACGAAGCGTAACTTCAGAAATGATAACCCACTGCCACGTCTCCTATCCAAAGGCTTCTCCGCTTTATTTTTGCACGGATGATGTCTTCTTTTTGGGAGATTTCATGCATCCGATTACCGCATTCTGTCCCTTGTATGAAACGTTATTGGTCTTTACCTCTGACCGCATTTGGAATCTTTCGTTTGAAAAAGAAGGAATTCAAGCAACACTCTCTATGCGCGACATGGGATGTGCCTCGTCACACGGTGTTATCCCTTATGAAAGCGGTGTTCTCGCGGCAATGAACGGCGGCATTTACTATCTGACCGCGTCTCCCGCACGCCCCGAGGACCTCTTCCCCGAGCGAATTTCGTTTGGCATTGACGACAAATTCCCCACGTCTTTTACCGATAAGGTGGAATTTTTGCGAAACTTTGCAGACGGAGAAATTTGGATGCGTGACCCCACCGACACCGACGGTAATATTTGGGTTTGGAACAATGAATGCAAGGATTGGTATCGCTTTACGGGAATTGATGCAACCTTCTTCTTTAAAAAATCGGGCAATATTGGATTTGCGAGCGGAAGTGATCTGTTCTTGTTCGGTCGTGCCGAAAGCACCGACAACGGTTCCCCCATTGATGCGCACTACAAAAGTGCTTACATCGATTTTGGAGATCCCTCTTCTATAAGACGCTCCTTGCGTGCAATGCTGTACGCTTCGCCAAGCAAAAGCGATGCTCACGTCCTGCTTGAAACCGAACAGGGAGAGAGATCCTATCAATTCAAAACACCGTCTTATGCTAAAAAATTGCAGTTGCACGATATACGTATGCACACACACCGCTACCGCTTTTTGCGTTTTACCCTCTCAACTGCCGCAAGCCACCCAATCGAGTTTTACCGACTCGACATTTATTCCAAGCCGTAAGGCAAATGACTTAGAAAGGAGGAATCGTTATTTCTCAAGCACACGAAATTGCGTGGAGCGCGTATGAGGCAGGCAAAGCCTACAAGCAACGCATCGGTCTTTATGAAACAGTAAGACGTAACGAGCGTTTTTACCGCGGTGACCATTGGTATGGCTCAAATGCCGACCTCCCGCGCCCCATTTTTAACTTTATTCGACGGATTACCGACTATCAAGTCGCATCTGTCATCGGTGGAGACGTTTCTATTTGTTACTCTGATGAAGCACTCCCCTTTACCGCCTCTAAAGAAACACGAAAAAGCCTATCCCACGGAATCAGCGTTCTCAATCGAAACGCCGCCTGGCGTTGGAAGCACAATAAAATGGAGGCTCTCTCCTATAAAGCCCTCCTTGATGCCGCTACTGCGGGAGACGGTATCTTCTACTCATGGTGGGATCCCGACCTTCGCAACGGACAGGACTATGACGGAGACATTCGCACAGATGTGATAGACTCTACCAATTTGTTTGTAGCAGACGTCAATTCATCTGACCTGCAGAACCAAAAATACGTGATGCTGGCAGGACGTGCAAGTGTGGAAAGCTTACGCCGCGAGGCTCTTGCCGCAGGCGCGAGCGAGGCAGACGTGGCAAAAATCGTTGCCGACGAGGAAAATACGGGAACGTACAGTGCCGACCTTGGCAAATGCGAGTTGAGCGGTGAGGAAAAAGCCACTTTTCTGATCCGTTTCTTCCGCGAAAACGGTGAGGTTATTTTTGAAAAGACAACCAAAAATTGTCTTGTACGCCGAGCAAACACCGGTTTGCGCCTTTATCCCATCGCTTATTTTCACTGGCATAACACCAAAAATTGCTTCCACGGGACTGCCTCTGTCAGCGATATGATTGCCAACCAAAAGTGTATCAATACCGCTTATGCGATGGCGCTCAAGCACATGAGTAACACGGCGTTTTCCAAAGTCATTTACGACAAAACACGTATTCCGGAATGGTCCAACGAGGTTGGAGAGGCCATTGGCGCCGTGGGTGGCGGAAGCATGGCAGATGCCGTCTCGGTCGTTGGTGTTGGAAAGATGCAGGAGGGATACCTCGACCTGATTACCGACGTCATCAACAACACCAAGGCAATGATGGGTGCTACCGACTCTGCCTTGGGTGAGGAACGTGCAAATAACACCAGTGCGATTATGAAGCTGCAAACCGCTTCCTCGGTTGCCTTGGAGCACGTGCGTGTAAACTTTTCCCACTGCATTGCTGAGCTTGCCGCAATTTGGGCGGATATGCTTTGCACTTATTGCCCACCCCAACGTCTGCTCCACGTTATGGACCAAAGCGGTGACGTGAGTGCCGAAACGCTCGACTACTCCCTTTTAAAGAACGCATTGCTCAACGCAAGCGTTCACGTTGGCAGTATTGACCGTTATTCTCCCTCGACGACCGTGGCTACCCTGAATAAGCTCCTCGACAGTGGACATCTCTCTGCCGCAGAATACGTTGAGCTGTTACCCGAGGGCGTATTGGTCAACCGTGACAAGCTGTTGGAAAAATTCAAAAAGAAAGGAGTTGCAACTAATGAATGATGAAAGCTCTGTTTTTGAAAATACAGAGACGTCTCCGTGCCCGTCGTGTGATACGGTGGAGACGGAAATTGCGTCAGAGGGAACTGCGTGCGACAACGCGTCCGAAGAACAAACTTCCCCCGGAGCAGATGAAGCTGCTGTTGGCGTTCCTACAGATACCGGCGCAGATTTTGATACTGATTGCGAAAATTCTGATCCCGCGACTCAAGAGAGCGAATTGGAGCAGCTGCGAAGTGAATTAAAGCAGCTACGCGAGGAGCTCGCCTTGCGTGATGCACGCACCCATCAAGAGGAACGCATCACTCGTGAATACGCTGAGTTTTTCGACCTCTACCCCGAGACTCCCATCTCCTCGCTCTCGTCTGAGATTTGGCAAGCCGTAGAAGGCGGTACGCCCCTTGCAGCCGCCTTTGCTCTGGCTGAAAGAAAGAGAACAATCTCTCTTAAAAAAGCCGATGAGAGCAATACAAGTAATCGTGCCCGCTCTGCCGGCGCCGTCAACAACGCTCAAAGCATTGAGTTTTCCCCCGCCGAGGTACGTGCCATGTCCTCGGAGGAGGTGCGCGCTAATTTGCCGAAAATTATGCGTTCGATGCAAAAATGGCACTAAAACATTTTTTGAATAAAGAAAGGAAAAAACATTATGGCTATTACAAATTTTATCCCCACCGTATGGAGTGAAAATCTTTATCAGGAGCTCGACAAAAAGTACATTGGCGTTGCCAACTGTAACCGTGATTTTGAGGGCGAAATTCGTGAAAAAGGCAATACTGTTCGCATTTGCGGCATTGGTGACGTTGTTGTTTCCGAATACACCAAGAATGCCAATATGAGCACCCCCGCAACCCTCTCCGACAGCGCCCGCGAGCTCAAAATCGATCAGGCAAAATACTTCAATTTCCAAATTGACGACATCGACCGTGCACAATCCTCTCCCAAACTGATGGAAGCCGCTATGAAGAACGCCGCGAGCGCGCTTGCTAACGATGCAGACCGCTACATCTATCGCTTGCACGGACAGGCAGGCAGCTCCATTAAGAGCACTAATACCACCGTTGAAAACATCATCGACCTCATCATCGATGCCAGAACCAAGCTCTTTACCAACAATGTGGCTGACCCCGAGGATATCGTAATTGAGGTGACCCCTGAAATTGCCGGCTTGATTTTGAAGGCAAAGGTCAACCTTTCTACCGACAACACCGACGTGATGGAGGCGGGCTGCATCGGTGCTATCGGCGGTTGCAAAATCTTTGTTTCCAACAACGTGGAAATCGTAGAAACCGACAACGGCTATGCACACAAGTGCTTGGCACGTACCAAGCGTGCAGTTGCGTTTGCAGAGCAACTTTCCGAAATCGATGCATACCGTCCCGAGCTTCGCTTTGCGGATGCCGTTAAGGGTCTGCACCTCTATGGCGCGAAGGTCGTTTACCCCAAGGAAATGGTACTGCTCGACCTGACCATTGCCGACGCATAATCCTCTGCTAACCGATGATATACTACGACATTTTGGACAGTGCTATCGCGGCGGTATGCGAGGATGTTAGAGCCTCGCGCGCAACTGAGGATTATGCCATTCGCGGACAATTTCTTTTGGCAAACTTTGTAACGCAATATGCAAAGCTTGACGGCATCTTCCGTCAAGCTAACGGGTTGGAGCCTCAAGAAATTCAAACAGAAATGATATCTGTTGATCCTGAAGATGCGTTTCCAATGTGCGATGTCTTTATCCCTGTTGCGGTTCACTACGTAGCCGCCGGATTGGTAATTGAGGAGAACGAGGAAATGAGCGACAAATTCTTTGACCGCTACGTAAACGGTATTCTTGAAATTCGCAAGGGATTGCCTGCGACGCAAGGTGCCATTATTGACAAATACGGTTTGAACTGACGCTGTTCCCTAAACAATAAAAAAGGTACCCACGCGAGTTTCGCGTGGGTACTGATTTTTTATTGACGTAAAAGACGAATTGCCTCGCGGATTTCTCCAATGGAATATCCATACCGCGAAAGGCTTGCAATCATACGACGGTGCTCATCGGCATCGGTGGGGACTTCCCCGTAATGCTTTTGAACAAGTGTGGCACAGTTTTGTGCGAAATCGACGTCCGCCAAAAGCTCAGAGAGCCCTTGCATAGTTTGGGCGGCATAGCCCTTGCCCCAAAGATGTGCGCTGATGCGCTTGGCACCCCACAGCTTGCGAAGGCACTTTTCCACCTCGCGCTTCATATCGCGCTCTTCGTCGATAAGACCGTAGCCCGCAAGGCGTTCTGCCGCTTGCGCTGCAACATCACGTTTATACCCCTTACCGACCAGCTTGCGCGTGAGTGCCTGCACCGAATTTGCCCCGTATGAGAGCAAGCTCTCTCCGCTGCGCAAAGCGCGGCAAAGCTCGGCGGCCTCTTCAATTTTTTCGTAGGTCTCCTCGCTGATAGGTCCGCTTGTCAAATTGAATTCACAGTATTGCTCGGTTGTAATAACAAGACTTTTTTGCTCTTGGTGTTCCCCATTTTCCAAAAGCAGTTGCACTAGCATTTCTGCCCCCTCGTGCTGTGCACGCAAGGCGCGAATGGTAATAGTAAGTGGTGAGGTTACGCCGTAGGAAATTTCATGGATGGTCATTATTCGTCATCGGAGAGGCGAAGGTCGAATTCATCATCATCGTCCTCATCCACCTCAAAATCTTGGTCCATTGTCACCTTAGCTTGCTCGCTAAGTGCGCGAACCTTGTTTTCAATTTCCTTCATCAATTCGGGCGTGTTCTCAATAAGCTTGCGGACGTTGTCCTTGCCCTGCCCGATTCTCTCACCGTTGTAGGAGAACCAAGAGCCGCTCTTTTGGATAACGTCGAGGGCGATTGCAAAATCGATGATTTCGCCGGAAAGAGAAATACCCTTGCCATAAAGAATATCGAACTCGGCTACGCGGAAAGGAGGTGCAACTTTATTCTTAACAATTTTGCACTTGACGTGGTTACCGTAAACGTCGTTGCCGTCCTTGAGCTGCTCGGTCTTGCGGATGTCGATACGAACAGATGCAAAGAACTTGAGCGCGCGTCCGCCGGGGGTGGTTTCGGGATTGCCGTAAATTACGCCAACCTTTTCGCGGATTTGGTTAATGAAAACAACAACGCAGTTGCTCTTGGAAATAACACCCGAGAGCTTGCGCATTGCCTGCGACATCATTCTTGCTTGAACGCCGACCATCGACTGTCCCATGTCACCTTCGATTTCTTGGCGAGGAACAAGAGCCGCTACCGAGTCGATAACGATGGCATCTACTGCGCCGGAGCGTGCGAGAGCTTCACAAATTTCGAGGGCATCCTCGCCGCAATCGGGCTGAGAAACGAGAAGCTCGTTGATATCAACACCAAGTGCCTTGGCGTAAACGGGGTCGAGTGCGTGCTCGGCATCGATGAATGCTGCCGTGCCGCCCGACTTTTGAACCTCTGCGAGGATGTGCAAAGCAACGGTTGTTTTACCCGAGGATTCAGGGCCAAAGATTTCGACGATGCGTCCGCGCGGAACGCCGCCGATGCCAAGGGCAAGGTCAAGAGAGAGCGAGCCGGTGTGAATGGCCTGCACTTCCATGTGGGAGTTCTCTCCCAATTTCATAATAGAGCCTGCGCCAAAGTCGCGCTCTATTTGTGTCATTGCCGTTTTGAGAGCCTGCGCCTTGCCTGCCGAATCAAGTCCTGCGGGAACTGCCAATTTCGTTTTTTTCGTAGATGCCATAATATGTTCCTTTCACGCGGCGAAGTCTCTCGCCGCTTTCCTTTTATTTTACTGCCCCTATTATACTCCATTTTTGGATGCTTGTCAATACCTTTTTGAAATATATTTTTCCGTTTTTGGCATTTTATTTGGCATTTTGCTGTTTTTGGACAATTTTAAAGGGTTTAATTTTCCAAAACAGAGTAAGCAAAAGGACGCAGGGGAGCTTTTTGAAAAAAGCTCCCCCACACCCCCGCAAAAACTTTCGCACAATGATTATCTAAATAAATTTGTTAGTTTTGAAACAGACAGACGGCGCGAACGCAAGGTTCGCTTTGGCTTTCGCAAACTCGCAGGGGCCACCGAGACCCTGCTCGTTAAGAAAGTTGTTTTGAAATGATAAAGAAAGCTCGCGATTCTCCCCAACCTGTTTATATAAATAAGGATGCCACCGCAGTGACATCCTTTAGGTGTTGTTTTTTAGGAAAGTGTAATTTCAAATAGTCGTCCGCCAAAATTTTCTTCGATCGTTACATCAAATCCTTCTTTTTCTAATAAGGCGCCTGACATTCTTGCAATCTCTTTGCCGTCCATATCCAGAATGAGATATTCGCGAGCCTCAAGCAGCCCGTCCACACAAACTTTTCTTGTGGATTCTTTCGCACCGTGTCGGAAAAATCCAATGATACCACCCGAGAAGGTTTCTCGATTGATACGGGCGAATCCATCATAGCCCCCTATGGCAGGTTCAAAATATCCCGGAAGATCCTGACGGTAGAGCATAATACTGTGTTTTTGCTCCATTTTTGAGAGCCATTGAGAATATTTGTTTAATACCTTCCTATCCTGCTCCGGTATTTGTCGGGGATCACCGCACAGAATGGGTAGGGCTCCTGCCAAGGAGCGCACGTGATTTTCATATCCTGCATCCTGAATATGGGCATTTCCTATTACCAAAGAGGTGGCAGGCATTGCGGGAGAGCGCCACCATGCCATTTGCCGGATGCGCAGGTCTGTTTTTTCACCTATATCACCGAAGAAATTAGAAAGCCAATTTCCTTCTGCATGCCTCAGCATTGCATAATCCACGAGCTGCAATCCACCCATGGTTTCAAAGGTACAGTCAATAAACAGATTTGGTCTGCCCTTGTGAAGCTTGTCAAAGACTTCCCACATTTTGTTATAATTTACCCACATGGATTCTTCACGATCCCGATGAGCGGAATGATTGCAGGAATAGCATCCGGCTTCTTCTTTGTTATAGCGGTATGGGCTTGAAACAACGGAAAAATCCAACTTCAAGTAGTCAAAACCGTACTCATCCACCAATCGTTCCAGCACACTCGTAATATAATCCGACCAACCGGTAGAAAAACAAGCGGTACGTTTGCTGTTTCCACCGCCGAGCAAAGAAAAATCTTCGCCATCCTTGTTTTTCAAGAACCATTCTGGGTGCTCCTTATACACCTTGCTTTGAGGAGATGCGGTTCCGATGCTGGCCCACACACCCGCTTTCATTCCTAAGGATTTGATATGATCGACAACGGACCTTAGTCCATTGGGGAACTTTTTATAATCGATCCCCCAGTCGCCGTAAGAGTCTTGCCATCCGTCGTCGATGACGTATTCCTTGATGCCTGCCTGTGCTGCTGCTTCGGCAGTCTCTTTTATTAACTGCTCTGAAATATTATATTCAAAAGGCTGCCAAGTGTTGTAGACAAATATCGGTCGCTCCTCAATTTGAGTAAGTCGGATACCCATATACTTGCGAACATAGTCCTGAACCATTTGATTCATAACGATATGGATATCCTTTTGATGATTATATACTCCGGTAAAAACATCCGATGCAACAAAGACCTCGCCGCCTGCCAAATACTTTCTGAAGGGATAATCCTCATCTTTATGCGTAAGTCCTAAGGTGATCTCCCTTCCCCGTGACCATACGGATGCACCTTTTAGGACACCGGGAGCTTCATTTCCCAACACGATACCGGCTTCCCAATCGGGATGATGAACAAGGATAAGACTATCCTGCAGATTTCCAAGATAGGGACCAATGGATTTCTTTCTTCCATAATCGCTGTATATCCAACTGTAGGTGGGAGCCCAAAATCCCGTTATGGCGAATTTTTCTACGTCTACCGATTCAAGACACAGTTCGGCATCTGTGCAGTTTTGTACGGTGAGATTTTTGCGTACAAAAGGAAGCTGCCCATACCAAACGTATGTAAGCCATACTTTAACTTTTTGATCCAATGCTTCCAAAGCAACGGTAACACCTTCTCCGACATTCAAATTTTGGGCTTCGGTTACATCCAAAAGTTTCCAACCGGTAGCACCCGTATAGAGCACGCCGCCAAGTTCAAAGGCAAATTCATCGCTTTCGGGTTCAAAGAAAAGAAATTCGCCTTCCATTGGTCGATATTCTTTTAATAGATATTTTCCCCTTACTGTTGGAAGCTCCATTGTTCTGACAAACGATCCATTTGTCAAAGTCAGTTTACCGGCTTCGATTGTATATCCCATATCAGTCCTACTCCTTATTCGTAATTACAGTTTTTATGTATGTGCGGATAGATTTTCTATGGCATTATTATACAAAAGGTGAAGGTTTGGTGTCAATGTTGTAAATGTAAATTTTATGAGAATGGACGACCAATGGTCGCCCCTACCCTTTTATACAAACAAGGATGCCACCGCGGTGACATCCTTATTTTGCTTTTTGATTTTAATGATGTTTTTTATACAGAACAATACCTGCAACGATTTGAGCCAAGACAAGAGCCACCGACACAACCATTAACATCACGCCCCATACTATACTTTTCTCAATCCATAAGTAAAATCCGCAAAAGAACAATGCAGGAAGTCCAAGCGCCAATACAATGGCAATGATGATTGCCAACACTCTCATTCCCTTTGTTATATTCTTTTCCGGGACGATTATACACATCAATTCAAGATAAAGTTCTATGATAACTTCAAGTATAATTTCCATTTTACAGCGTCAAATCTCCGTCTTTAATCCATTTTATTTTATAAAGAATTTCGCTGAAAATAAGTGTGAGAACTGCAGGAAGAATGAAGCAGAT
>JAZQKM010000257.1:0-3454 GCA_045542155.1 Eubacteriales bacterium | reverse complement strand
TACAACGGTTGTGCAAAAAAGCCGCATTGCAAGCGCGGGTATTGCTCGCTATTTCAAGGGCATCTTTCTCTCGCAGGAGCTTGGTGCCGATAAGCCGCAAATCGAGTTTTTCGAGAGAGCCACAGGTCAGATAGAAGGTTACAATCCCGAAGAATCTATCATTCTCGGCGATAGCATCACATCGGATATAAAAGGTGGAATCAATGCAGGCATGCACACCTGTTGGTTCAATCCCCACCACCGGGATAGGAACGGCATTACGCCCGAATTTGAGATTGCCGACCTTGCCGAATTTGACACCGTTTTGCGAAAACTAAACGAACAGTAAAAATCTTTTGTCCTGTGAGGAAAAGAAGAAAGGAGCACCGCAATGAGAGAAAAGCGACGATGGTTTACAAGAGTTCTCTGTGCGGTGCTCTGTTTTTCTTTGGTTGCGGTGCTTGGGTCTTGCTTTGCTTGCACAGAGAATTTCAATACCGAAGTGCAGGAATCCACATCAAATGAGGGAACAACGACCGCTCTGCCGCCTGCTCCGCAAGTGCCAAGTGAGGACACAATGCTTCATCGTGTGGCATACATTCCAATAGACAATCGCCCTGTTAATAAGGAGCGTGTAGAGTATTTGGCACAGTCTGTGGGCATCGAGCTCTTGATGCCGCGCGAGGAGCTTTATCGCACGGCACTTGATAATATGGAGCCCAATGCCGATGGTTCTACTATGGGCAACCGCGAGGCGCTTTGCCAATGGCTTTTGGAAACGGATGCGGTCTGTGATCATTTTATTATTTCTCTTGACCAAATGACGTCCGGTGGATTGGTTTCCTCACGTTGGCTCTCCAACACCGATTTAAGTTTCGAATATGGGATAATCGATAAAATCCTCGCACTTTGCCAAAACAATACCGTTTATGTATTTGATACGGTTATGCGCCTTGCATCTACGGTCGGTTATCAAGGCTACCAATTAGATGAATACAACGCCTTTCGTGCTTACGGTAGGGTAGAACGCAAGCTCCTTGCACAAGAGGCGCTCACGCTTGGGAACATAGTTTCGGGCTACGCCTACGCCTCAAATGGTAATCTCATTGACATTGAACTCCCAGAGGAAGCGCGTGCTTCCTATCATGCATCCCGCGAGCGGAAACTCAAAATAGCAGATTACTTTTTGCGTTTGTCCGGTGATGCGACTGATTTTATTTACATCGGAGTCGACGACTCCAGCCCACAAAATACCATTCAAACAAATGAAATTCAATATATAAAAGCCCTTATGGGCGAAAGAGGTGCTTTGAGCGCCGCGACCGACGAATTGGGGCTCTGCTGTTTGGCACGTATGGCGTCTGAGTTTTATGGAGAGGTTGCGGTCAATGTTTCTTATTTTGGGCCGGGTAAAGACCAGCCTGCCGACGGCTATGACATTGGAACGCTCGACGAGAGCGTGCAGGTGCACCTTTCTGCTCTTTCGGCAACGCAAAAAGAGAAAGGCGATGAAGCTTTGCAAGTGCTTTTCCTTACCTATGGGAGTACAAATTCCCATCGGGAAGAATTGATGGAAAAACTCAAAGAAAACCAAAAAGAGCACATTCCCACCGCAGTTGTCGACGTTTCCGAGCAGCCCCAAATTTTTGCAGAAATGCTGATCGGTGACGGTGAAATCGATCTTTGCCAACTGCTGGGGTATTCCAGCTGGAATACAGCCGCCAATGCCATAGGCATAGCCCTTTCTCAAAGTACGGCGCGGTATTCCTATTTGCGTTTTGCGGAGTGTTCCACTGCGCAGGCAAATGCAGGATTTTTGAAGGCGATGACCTTTTCCTACATCAAGGATATCAGTTACAAATGCTTTTGCAACAGCATTGAGGGGTTAATGAATGATGCTTCCGTTTGCTCCGCCGCTTGTGTAATCGAGCGAATCAACAACGGCTCGCTCATTATCTCATTCAAAGAGTACGCCGCATTACCTTACGGTCGTATTGCGGTATCGGACTTTCGCTATCCGTGGAACCGTGAATTTGAAATGACCTTCCGCATCGAAGTTTACGAAGGTAAGGGAAAATAACACACGTTTTGCAAAAACGCAACCGTTGGTTGACAAATTTTCAAGTCAAATTGCTTGCGCAACCGACCTGAATTTGTTATAATGACAGTACAGAACACGAAAGGAGTGTTGACAATGTTATCAGAAAAAATCATCAATTTAAGAAAAAGTCGTGGCTGGTCACAAGAGGAGCTTGCCGAAAGGCTCAACGTCTCCCGCCAATCGGTCTCCAAATGGGAGTCGGGTATTTCTAATCCCGACCTCGATAAAATCGTGGCAATGAGTGCTCTCTTCGGTGTGAGCACCGACTATTTATTAAAGGATAGCACCGCAGAGGAGCGTGAACCCATTCGCGATTTCGTCCGCGAGGACGAGGAAAATAACGAAAAAATTTTTGAACAAGAACCTCTCCCCACACGAGAGGTAAGTGCCGCAGAGGCAGAGGAATATCTTGCCGTTGTCAAAAGGGTAGGCCCTCGCATCGCTCTCGGTGTGCTTTTGTGTATTCTTTCGCCCGTGGCACTAATTCTCTTGGGCGGTCTTTCCGATTTTAGACTTTTGATGAGCGAAAATCTTGCCGCCGCTATTGGAATTGCTACACTGTTTCTGTTTGTCGGCGCAGCCGTTGCCATTTTTATTATCAACGGTATGGCACTTTCCAAATACGAGTATATGGAAAAAGACTTGCTGGTTCTCCCCGAAGTGCTTGAAAAAACTTTGCGTGAAGAATACGAGGCAAACAGCAAAAAAGAGATTGTTCGCATTACCGTTGGTGTTCTTTGTTGCATTTTCGGTGTGTTGTTGCTTGTTGCGGTGTCCTGCCTGTTCCCAATTTTCGAGGAGCTGATAATTGCTTGCACAGCAGCATTGTTCCTGTTCGCCGCCATAGGCGTTTACATCATTGTGCACACCTGCTATTTGCGTGGGGCTTATCAAAAGCTGTTGCAAATAGAGGAGTATTCCAAAGGAAGCAAGGAAAGAACTGTGCGACGCGTGATAATGGATAATATCTATTGGCCTATTGTTTTGGCAATTTATTTGGGATTTAGTTTTCTCACCCACCGTTGGGATATGACGTGGATTATTTGGCCCGTAGCCGCTATTCTTTCCACTCCCGTTGAAATGATGCTCAGAAGAAAAAGAAAATAAGATAACAAGAAAGACGCTCACCGCAGTGAGCGTCTTTTTGTGTTTTATCCTCTTTTGCCAATGAAAAACAACTCTCTTAGCGAGTAGGACTGTGGGTCTCACTGCGGTTCGGTCTCGCTCGCGTTCTGACAGTCCACTGGACTGTCATTCATTACGCTCACGCCGCTTCGCTACCCTAATCGCTTGCGAGAGCAAAAGCGAGGTTCATCCTCGCGTCGTCCGTCTGTTAGTGTACTAACAAATTTGTTTTTTGTCCTTCTGTGCGAA
>JAZQKM010000256.1:0-5590 GCA_045542155.1 Eubacteriales bacterium | reverse complement strand
CGTGCGCGATCTTCCCAAAAGCACGCTGGGCGTGGATATTGAAAATGACTTTGAAGCACACTATATCAACATTCGCGGCAAGGGAGACCTGATCAAGGAGATCCGCAAGAGCGCGAAGTCAGCAAACAAGATCTTTCTTGCAACCGACCCTGACCGCGAAGGAGAAGCCATTGCATGGCATCTCGCCGCGGCACTTGATATTCCCGTAGAGAAGACACAGCGCATCTGCTTCAACGAGGTTACAAAGTCTGCTGTCAAGGCGGCGATCAAAAACCCCAGACAGATCGATATGAACCTTGTCAACTCCCAACAAACGCGCCGCATCCTGGACCGTATTTTGGGATATAAGCTCAGCCCCCTGCTTTGGAAGAACGTAAAGAGCGGTCTCTCCGCAGGACGCGTGCAGTCGGTAGCCACCAAGATCATTGTTGAGCGCGAAGAAGAAATTCAAAAATTCGTTCCCGAAGAATACTGGACCATTGAAACACAGCTCACAGGTCCCGACGGCAAGACCTTCCGCGTCCACTTTGTAGGCAACGAGGAGGGCAAGGTGGCTCTCTCGAATGAGGCAGAAGCAAAAGCGGTAGCTGCAGCTGTTAACGGCAAGCCTTATACGGTGACGTCTGTTCGCCGTGCCAACAAGCAAAAGAACCCCGCAGCGCCCTTTACCACGTCCAGCCTGCAACAGGAAGCCTTCCGCAAGCTCGGTTTCCAATCTCAACGCACGATGAAGGTAGCGCAGGAACTCTACGAAGGTGTTAACCTGGGCTCGGAATTTGGCGGAACCCAAGGTCTTATCACCTATATGCGTACCGACTCGGTTCGCGTTTCCGCTGACGCACAGAACGCCGCACGCGATTTCATTATGCAAAAGTACGGTGCACAATACTGTCCCGAGGCAGCAAGAGCTTACAAATCTCGCGCAGGCGCGCAAGATGCGCACGAGGCAATTCGTCCCTCTCGCATAGAGCTTGAGCCCGCACTCATCCGCCGTCAACTCACCCCCGACCAATTCAAGCTTTATAAGCTTATTTGGGAGTGCTTCATCGCAAGCCAGATGGAGTCTGCAACCCTGAACACCATCAGCATTGATTTGAATGCCGCAGGCTACCTCTTCCGCACAAGCGGATATTCGGTTGCATTCCAAGGTTATATGGCTGTATTTGAAGCCACCGAGGAAGCTACCACCGACCGTGCAGAGCCCAAGGAAATCAAGGATATTCGCCTGCCCGAACTCGAAACGGGCAACGAGCTTTCTGCCGATGATGCCGAGCTCACACAGCACTTTACCGAGCCCCCCGTAAGATACAACGATGCATCGCTTATCAAGATGCTTAAGGACCTCGATATCGGACGTCCCAGCACCTATGCTACCATTATCAGCACCATCATCGCGCGCAACTACGTTAAGCGCGAGGGCAAGGCATTTGTTCCCACCACGCTCGGTGTCGTAACCAATCAGCTTATGGAGCAGAATTTCCCAACCATCGTTGACTACGGCTTTACCGCAGAGATGGAGCGCGACCTCGATAAAATCGAAGAGGGCGAAGAAGAAATGCTTGCCGTTCTCAACAAGTTCTGGGCAGACTTTTCCCGTCAACTTGAGGAAGCCGAAAAGAACATTGGACAAAGAAGCATTGAGATTCCGCCCGAGGAGACCGACATTATTTGCGAAAAGTGCGGTAGCCGCATGATTGTTCGCAACGGTCGCTTTGGCAAATTTGCCGCTTGTCCCAACTATCCCACCTGTCGCAACACCAAGCCCCTGACTCCCCCCGAGGCCGAGAAGCCCGAAGAGGTTGAAGCCGCTCCCGAGGAAGAGGCCAAGGAGCAACCCAAGAAGGCTCCCGTCATCGCAGACTTCAAGTGCGAAAAATGCGGCGGCGATATGGTTCTTCGCACGGGTAAGTTCGGCAGCTTCTATGCTTGCGCTCGCTATCCCGAGTGCCGTTTCACCAAGGCTCGCGTTCGCGAGGTAGGCGCAAAGTGCCCCAAGTGTGAAGCAAAAATCGTAACCAAATACGGTCGCAACCGCACCGTTTTCTATAGCTGTGAGCGTTATCCCGAGTGCGATTTCTCCTCTTGGGACGTTCCTACCAACGAGCTTTGTCCCGAGTGTGGCAAGATGCTCTTCCGCAAAAAGGGCAAGAGCTTGCTCGTTTGCCACGATGAGGCTTGCAAATACAGCCGAGAGATCCCCGCAAACGCAAAAGAACAAAGCGAAGAATAATGAGTATGCCACGTATCAATATTTTGGGTGCAGGACTTGCAGGCTGCGAGGCAGCCTGGCAAGCCGCACAGCGCGGTGTCAAGGTAAGGCTTTTTGAAATGAAGCCCCATAAAATGACACCCGCGCATCACTCGGGCGGCTTTGCGGAGCTTGTTTGCTCCAACTCCTTGCGCTCCGACTGTGTTTCCAACGCGGTGGGGCTCTTGAAAGAGGAGATGCGCCGCTTCGATTCACTCATTATGCAAGCGGCAGACGCTACGCGCGTGCCCGCGGGCTCGGCTTTGGCTGTCGACCGCACCAAATTTTCACAGTATATCACCGACCGCATCCGTAATCATCCCAACATTGAGGTGGTTGAAGAAGAGGTCTCCTCGCTCGAAGAGGGAATTGTCACCGTCATTGCTACGGGCCCCTTGACCTCGGATGCAATGGCAGAGTTTATCACGGGTGAGCTTGGCTGTGGCAAGCTGCATTTCTTTGATGCTGCTGCGCCCATCGTCGATGCCGCCACCATCAATATGGATGTTGCGTTTTTCGCATCCCGTTACGATAAGGGAGATGCGGACTATATCAACTGTCCAATGAACAAAGAACAGTACGATGCCTTTTGGCAGGCGCTTACAACCGCCGAGGAAGCACAACTCAAGGAGTTTGACAAAGAGAGCCAAAAGAACGTTAAGGTATTTGAGGGCTGTATGCCCGTTGAGGTAATGGCGCGCCGAGGATATGACACATTGCGCTACGGTCCCCTCAAGCCCGTAGGACTTATCGACCCTCGCGTGAGCGAAGAGTTTTATGCCGTTGTTCAGCTCCGCAAGGAGAACCGAGAGGGAACCATGTTCAATCTTGTCGGCTTCCAAACGCATCTGACTTTCCCTGAGCAGAGAAGGGTGTTCCGTATGATTCCCGGGCTTGAAAACGCAGAGTTCTTACGTTACGGCGTGATGCACCGTAATACCTACCTCAATTCTCCCGGCCTTTTGGATAACACCTACGCGATGAACAGTCGTCCCGATGTCTTTTTTGCAGGGCAAATGACAGGAGTTGAGGGCTACGTGGAATCGGCAGGAAGCGGACTTCTCGCAGGCATCAATGCCGCTAACCGAGCACTCGGCAAGGACAAGCTGACGCTCCCCGAGGAGACGATGCTCGGTGCTATGGCAGGCTACGTTAGCCACGGTGGCGTGGGCGACTTTGCGCCTATGAACGCAAACTTTGGCATTGTCAATCCTCTTGGCTACCGTGTCAAGGGTGGCAAAGCCGCAAAAAATGAAAAACTTGCAGAGCGTGCTCTCGCCATCATCGACGAAACGCTCGCAACACTTTAATCAAGAAAAAACAGACTAACAAGGAGGTGCAATATGGCAATTACTCTCGACGTTCTGCAAGAACGCATCGGCTATCGCTTTAGCGAAGTCCGTTATCTTGAACGCGCGGTAACACACTCGTCCTACTCTAACGAGACAGGTGCGCGCAATCACCATCTGCTTTGCAACGAGCGGTTGGAATTTTTGGGAGATTCCGTGCTCTCCTTGGTGGTCAGCAACTATCTTTACACGCATTTTTCCGAGTACCCCGAGGGAACGCTCACGCGCATCCGCTCGGCGGTGGTATGTGAGGCAGCGCTCGCGTCTTTTGCCGAAAAAATCGGGCTTGGCGAATTTTTAATGCTTGGCCGCGGGGAGGCACAAAACGGCGGAGCACAAAAGCCCGCTATTTTGGCAGATGCATTTGAGGCACTTCTTGCGGCAATTTACCTTGACGCAGGAGCCGAGGACGGTATGCAAGCGGTTGCAAAATTCCTTTTGCCCATGGTTAAGTCGGCAATGGATGCGCTTCCCGAAATGGGAGACGTTCGTATCGACAGTAAATCGCGCCTGCAGGAGTTCATTCAACAAGACCGCGAACAAAAGGAAGTGCTTGAATACCGCCTTGTAGGGGAGAGCGGTCCCGACCATAACAAGACGTTTGTAGTCGACGTTTACCTTGGCGCAAACTGTCTGGGCAGTGGCAAAGGTCACTCCAAAAAGGCGGCAGAGCAAGCAGCCGCAAAGGCAGCGCTCTCGTTGTTCGGCTTGATTTGATATGCGCCACGTCAATATTCCCGTTTTTATTCCGCACTTAGGGTGTCCCAACCAATGCGTGTTTTGCAATCAACGCTCTATCTCCGAGCACCAAGATTTTTCCGAGGAGAATGTAAGGGACGAAATCGAACAGGTTTTATCCACGCTCTCACCCGAGGATGAAGCCGAAATTGCCTTTTTCGGCGGTTCCTTTACAGGCATTGAAAGAGCCCTGATGTGCCGACTTTTGGATTTGGCACAGACTTATGTTAAAGAGGGGAGAGTCGCATCTATTCGGCTTTCCACAAGACCCGACTATATCAACGACGAAATTTTATCCATCCTTTCACGCTATTCGGTCAAAACCGTCGAGCTTGGATTGCAAAGTATGGATGATGACGTGCTTCTGTCTTGCCGTCGTGGGCATACCGCCGCACAGGCGGAGGATGCTTGTCACGCTGTCGTCAAAGCGGGATTTTCGCTTGTCGGGCAAATGATGATAGGACTTCCGGGCGCCGACCCCGAAAGTGAAATCAAAACCGCGCAAAAAATTTGCGAATTGGGTGCATCCGCCGTGCGGATTTATCCTACCGTCGTATTTTACGATACCCCCTTGTGTGAAATGGCACAACACGGGCTTTATGCGCCGCTTACGGTTGAAGAGGCCATCGAGCGTACCGCACCCGTGTTGCAAATATTTCGCGCGCGCGCGCTCCCGTGCATACGCGTAGGATTGTGCGCAACCGAGAGTCTGACCTCGCCCGATGCGGTATACACAGGGCCCAATCACCCCGCCCTTGGTGAAATGATTCTCGGCGAATGTCTTTACCAAAAGGTCAAGGAAAAAGTTCTGCAAGCAGACCTTGCACAAAAGGGCATTATCTTGGAGGTTCCCCCCAAGGAGCTCTCCGCCACCGTCGGTCAGCACCGACGCAACATTGAAAAATTACAACGCGAAACGGGAGTCACCGTTCATCGCGTAGTCGCCAGTGAGGGTCTTGCGGAATGCCGCGTGATTCCGCACTCTCAAAAAACGGTTTAGGAGGATGTGACAGTGTACTTAAAGTCATTGGAAATGCAAGGCTTCAAATCTTTCCCCGATAAGACCAAGCTCGTGTTTGAAAGCGAGACAAAGGTCGATCTGTTGGCGGAAGACGTTGGAGAAAGCCACGGCGTTACGGTCATCGTAGGCCCTAACGGCTCGGGTAAATCGAACATTGCCGACGCTATGCGTTGGGTACTTGGTGAAATTTCGTCCAAGAGCCTGCGCGGTAGCAAAATGGAGGACGTTATCTTT
>JAZQKM010000255.1:0-2009 GCA_045542155.1 Eubacteriales bacterium | reverse complement strand
GGCCGCGCCCGGATGCACGATGAGCTCGTATTACGATTCTCTCGAAGTCCGCACCGAAACGGTTGGTAGTGCCTTTGCAAACGTTGAATGTAAAATTATCGACCCCGAAACGGGCGAGGACTGTCCCGATGGCGTCAACGGCGAGTTTGTAGCACGCGGATACAACATTATGAAGGGCTACTATAAAATGCCACAGGCGACCGCATCTGCCATTGATGCCGAGGGGTGGCTTCACACAGGCGACCTTGCTTGCCGTGATGAGAACGGCAACTATCGCATCACGGCGCGCCTCAAGGATATGATCATCCGTGGCGGCGAGAATATTTATCCTAAGGAAATTGAAGAATTTATCTATACCTGTCCCAAAGTCAGCGACGTGCAAGTCATCGGCGTGCCCGATGAAAAATACGGTGAAGAGATTATGGCTTGCATCATCCTCAAGGATGGCGAAACGATGACCGAGCAAGAGATGAAAGACTTTGTAGCCGCAAGCATGGCGCGCCACAAGGTTCCCAGATACGTTGATTTTGTGGATAAATTCCCAATGAATGCCGCGGGCAAAATTCTCAAATACAAAATGAGAGAAAATGCCGTAGAGAAAATGGGATTGAAAAAAGGTGATGCGAAATGATAGAGAACAAATATCAAGTCATTGACGCGCATTGTCATATTTATCCCGAGAAAATCGTGGATAGAGCTGTTGCAGGTACGGATGCCTTTTATTCCACCCACGCTGCTTGCCGCGGCGTTGCTGGTGAGCTCTTAGAGATTGGCAACCGCATTGGAATCGACCGCTTTATTGTGCAATCTGTGGCGACCACACCAAAGCAAGTGTCAAGCATCAATCATTTTATTGCAACAGAGGTGGCAAAGGCACCAAAGCGTTTTACAGGTCTTGGTGCGGCGCATCCCGATTGTGAGGATCAGGATGCCGTCATTGAAGAGATTAAGGCTTTGGGATTGCATGGCATTAAAATCCACCCTGATATTCAAGGGTTTGCCATTGATGATCCTCGTATGATGCGTGTATATGAACGCTGTGAGGAAGAAGGCTTGGCTGTACTGATGCATACGGGTGACCATCGTTACGATTTCTCCAATCCAAACCGCCTTTTGCCCGTGCTCAAGGCGTTTCCAAAGCTGACGGTTATTGGCGCACACTTCGGCGGATGGTCGGTGTGGGATGATGCCTCGCGCGAGCTTTGTGACATTCCAAATCTTTATGTTGATTGCTCCTCGACGTTTCCGTTTGCAGGGAACGACCTCGCCCTTGGAGAGAAGCTCATCCGCCGCTACGGCGCGGATAGGGTAATGTTTGGTAGCGATTTCCCGATGTGGTCTCCAGAGGCGGAACTCGAAACGTTTATGAAACTTAATCTAACCGACGAAGAACGCGCCAAAATCCTTTCCAAAAACGCGGAGAGAATCTATAAAATGTAAAACTGAGAGAGTCTTGCAAAAGGCTCTCTTTTCGTTTTACAAAAAAAGGCGGCAAAAATTCTGCCGCCTTAAGTTTTTTACAAGACTTGAAAAAAGCACTTGTAATTTTCTACCTCCTATGCTATAATAATATAGTTAAAATGAGTTTTTGCAAAGAGGTTCTACAAAAGTATGAGTAAGCTGCAACAAGAAATCAATCGCAGACGCACGTTTGCCATCATTTCTCACCCCGACGCAGGTAAAACAACGCTGACCGAAAAGTTCTTACTTTACGGCGGTGCTATTCAAACCGCAGGCTCGGTCAAGGGCAAGGCATCCGACCGTCATGCTGTTTCCGACTGGATGGAAATGGAGAAGAAAAGAGGTATCTCCATCACCTCTTCTGTTATGCAATTCGAATATGAGGGTTACTGCATCAACATTCTTGATACCCCCGGTCACCAAGATTTCTCCGAGGATACCTACCGCACCTTGATGGCTGCCGACAGTGCCGTGATGGTTATCGACGCTGCAAAGGGCATTGAGCCCCAAACGCGCAAGCTGTTTAAGGTCTGCGCAATGCGCCACAT
>JAZQKM010000254.1:0-2523 GCA_045542155.1 Eubacteriales bacterium | reverse complement strand
GTGGAGCAACTCGGCACCGTCCATATCGCAACCGAGACAAAGTGCCTCATTCGCTCCGCGAGAAAGGAAATGCTCGATATGAGCGCGGATAGTGTCAAGTGTTGCATCTCCATTCTCAATTAAAAAATTGCGATAAAGATTGAGCCCGATAATGCCACTTGAAGAAAGAATGGCATCAATTTGCCAATCGTGGAGATTACGGCTCACGGGGCAGATTGTGTGTGCATTGGAGTGCGACGCAATGACGGGCTTGTTATAGAGGGCAGAAAGCTCGAAAATATCCTTGCTTGATTCAACCGATGCGTGTGAAATATCAAGCACCATATTGTGTGCGAGCATTTCCTTTGCGGCGCGTTTACCAAATTCGGTGAGTCCGACGCTTGTATTATGAGAGCCACCAATGCAGGTTTCACCGCTCCAAAGCGGGATGACACTCCTAACGCCTAAATTTGCAAGTTCTGCTACACGCTCGATGTGACCGTTCAGTATACGTGCATCTTCAATCGAAAGAATCAAAGACATCTTTTTGGATGTACGGGAGGGGCACTTTGAAACAAGCTCGACCTCGCCGTTTGCAACGGATGAATCCTTTTTGAGGTTTTCAACTATTTTCAAAAGGCGTAAATAGCCTTCTTCATCGCTCAAATCGGGTGTCGTCCAAAGCGCCATTACTTGAACGTAACGCTCATATTTTTGCGCTTTTTCAAGGGAGATGGCAAGGGAATTGCTCCCCAGGGGTTGTTTTGTTTGATACATCGCCCACGCGGTGTCAGCGTGCAAATCAAAAAGGGAAAGCTTCATGTTTTTCTCCTTTAATATGCGGCTTTGATGTGATTGATTTTAACAACCTTTGTTTTCGTGTCTTTTTCATTTCGCACAAGCCATACCTCAACAACATCCATTCGAGGGTTCTTTTTGGTAGGATTGTGCCAAAGATAGTCTTTTGCGGCGCGACGTGTCAAGCGTTGTTTTTCGCTTTTTACGGCATTGCCGGGCGGTGGAGCGGTTAGTATTGTTTCTTTTGTGTAAGTTCGTGTTTTAACCTCGACAAAAGCGATGGTTGAGAGATTTGTGGCAATGATGTCTATTTCTGCGTGTCCGGAATGCCAATTACGTTCCTTAACAGTATATCCGTGTAGACGCAAATAGCGCACAGCTATTCGCTCGCCAAAATCTCCTATTTGTTTTGTGTTTTCACTGGTTTGCATCTTTTTCTAAAAAGCGAATAAATTGCTTGCGGTGAATGGGGGAAGGCCCATAAGTACGCAAAGCATCCATGTGTTGCTTTGTGCCGTACCCTTTGTGCTTTGCAATGCCGTATTGCGGATACTGTGCATCGAGTTCAAGGCAATCGCGGTCACGCGCAACGTTGGCAAGAATAGAAGCAGCCGCAATGCTGGGGCTTTTGGCATCACCGCCAATAACCGCACGGGCGGGAATTTCAAATCCTCTTGCAATATTGCCGTCAATTAAGGCAAACTCCGCTTTAACGGCAAGTCCGTCGATAGCGCGACGCATAGCCAAAAGGTCAGCCTCAAGAATATTCAGCTCATCGATTTCTTCAACGCTTGCGGAAGCAATGCAATAGGCAATCGCGTTTTCACGAATAAGATCAAAGAGTTTGTCACGCTTTTTGGGCGTGAGCTTCTTGGAGTCGTTTAGCCCCTCGAGGACAAGTCCGTCGGGGAGAATACAAGCAGCGGCAAAAACGGGACCGCAAAGAGGACCGCGTCCGGCTTCATCAACACCGCAAACGACCGAAAAGCCCTCGTCGTGCAGTTGGTTTTCTATCGTATAATCAAGCATGAAGCTCCTCCTTAGAGTAGCGGTCGAGAGTGATGCGACCGAGCTTGCAAGCGCGGAATTCGTCAAGTAACATAATGGCGGTGCGTTCAGTGTTGATCTCACCACCGCTGATAAGAAATCCGCGTTTTTTGCCAATCGTCAAAAAGAGGTCGTAGTCGGAAAGCTCCTCATACTGTGCCATATCACCAAGCTTGTAGCGTGTGCTGAGCATATCGGGATAGAGCAAGCGAAGTCTTTTGCAAAGAACCGTTGCGAGTGCTTCGATGTCGAGAATGGAATCCTTAATAGCACCGGTCAGAGCAAGATTTTCGCCAACACGGCGCTCTTCAAATTTGGGCCAAAGGATGCCGGGCATATCGAGGAGGTCAACACCGATTTTGGTGGGAACCCATTGCTTATCGACTGTCACGCCTGGACGATCCTCAACCTTTGCTTTTTTGTTACCGCAAATGCGATTGATGAGGGAAGATTTACCTACGTTTGGTACGCCCAAAACCATTGCACGTACGCGACGGCCCTGCATACCTTTTTCTTCATATCGACGAAGTTTATCGGCGAGAATTTCCTTAATAGCACCTTCCATGCGGTTCAGCCCTTCACCGGTTACGCAATCGGTCAAAATGCATTTGGTGTTCTCGTTGGTATAGCGTTTCATCCAAAGTGCGTTTTGGTTAGGGTCTGCAAGGGAAGCCTTATTCAAAAGAACCAAGGTGGGCT
>JAZQKM010000253.1:0-7077 GCA_045542155.1 Eubacteriales bacterium | reverse complement strand
CGGAAGGAAAAAGACAACAATGAATGTTGTAATGAATTTTTTGTTTGAAAATCAAAACTTTCAACTGCTTGAAATGATTCTGGGTTTGTGCCTCTTCCTTTTTGGTATGAACCTCATGGGCGAAGCGCTTGAGCGTCGTGCAGGCACGGCTTTGCGCTCACTCCTCGGTAAGCTGACGACTAACAGGTTGGCAGGGTTTTTAACCGGTCTCGGTGTTACCGCTGTTATTCAAAGCTCCTCTGCCACCACGGTTATGGTTGTTGGTTTTGTTAACTCCGGTTTGATGACGCTTAAACAAGCCATCAACGTTATTCTCGGCGCAAACGTCGGTACCACTGTTACCGCGTGGATCCTTAGCTTGAGCGGCATTGAGGGCGGCGGAATTTTGCAGCTCTTTAAGCCCACCACCTTTACGCCCGTCCTTGCCCTTGTTGGCATCATTATGTACATGTTCCTCAAGGGAGAGAAGAAAAAGGATACCGGTATGATCCTTTTGGGCTTTGCTACCTTGATGTTCGGTATGGAAACGATGTCGGGAGCGGTCAAGGGACTTGCCAACGTTCCCGAATTTACACAGCTCTTTACAATGTTTGAAAATCCCATTCTCGGTCTTTTGGCAGGTGCGGTGCTCACCGCTATCATTCAATCCTCGTCGGCATCTGTCGGTATTCTGCAAGCGCTTGCCGTAACGGGAAGTGTTACCTACGGTGCTTGTGTTCCAATTATTATGGGTCAAAACATCGGTACCTGCGTTACTGCAATGATTTCCTCGGTTGGTACGACCAAGAACGCAAAGAGAGCCGCATTCGTGCATCTTTCCTTCAACATTCTCGGCGCAGTTCTGCTCTTGGCGGTATTTGCGATTATACGTGCCGTTTTTGCCCCTGCGATCCTTGGTGTGGCGGCAAGCGAATTTGGCATTGCAGTAGCACACTCTATCTTTAACGTAGCCTGCGTGCTCATCTTCCTGCCTCTTTCGGCACTTCTTGAAAAAATTGCGCTTGCGCTCATTCCCGATGCAAAGGTTCCCGAGGTCGTTTCCGAGCTCGATGAGCGTTTGCTGCAAACGCCTCAGCTCGCGCTGGAGCGTTGCCGCGCATTGGTTGGAGAGATGGCGACCGCCGCAAACAACTCTATCATTGGGGCTTTGGGTTGCCTTGATAACTATACCGAAGTAGCCGCACAAGAGGTGCGCGAGGCGGAAGACTTGACAGACCACTACGAGGATATCCTTGGCACTTACCTTGTGAAATTGGGAAGCCGTCAGATTGGTGAATCGAACAGTGCCGAGACCACCGAGCTGCTCCGCCTCATTGGAGATATCGAGCGCATTGCCGACCATAGCGTCAATATTCTCGAATCCGCCGAAGAATTGCGCGAAAAGGAATTGCAGTTCTCGGATAAGGCAAAAGCAGAGCTTTCGGTTCTCGTATCCGCAACCCACGAAATTTTGAACCTGACGATGTCCGCTATCTCTACAGGCGACCTTTCCGTTGCCGCAAAGGTAGAGCCTCTCGAGCAAATCATCGATGACCTCAAAGAGGAGCTCCGTACCCGTCACAGCATTCGTCTCAGCCAAGGCAACTGCTCTATTGAGACAGGCTTTGTATGGTCTGACCTTCTCACCAACCTCGAGCGCGTGTCTGACCACTGCTCCAACGTTGCGGGTTGTATTATCGACACCGCAAACCACAACCTTAATCTGCACGAGTCTACCCGCGCTATCCACGAAAGCGACGCTTTCTTCAAAGAACAATTCAACCTTTACAAGGAACAATATAAGCTGGCATAAGAGTGCCCGAAAAGAATGCAGGGGAAAACTTTTTGAAAAAAGTTTTCCCCTGCACCCCTTTCAAAAACTTTCTAACAAAAATATCAAAAGGAAATTCCAAGCACACGGATAGACGAGCGACGCGAGCGCAACGCTCGCTTTGGCTGTCGCGAGAAATCAGAGGCCACCGAGACCTTGCTTTCTCAGAGAGTTGTTTGCATTAAAAAGGAAAAGGGATAGTTAAATGGGAGTGAACCCAAATAGGTCACTTCCATTTAACTATCCTTTTTTGTTGCTATTCAACTTTCTTAGCGCGCGGGGTCTTGGTGGGTCTCGCTGCGGCTCGTGTCACAAAAGTTGCCTGCGGCAACTTAGTGTCCTGACGGCTATTGGCATCATTCCTCTTAACGGGCAGGGTCTCGGTGGCCCCTGACCGTTAGCGATAGCAAAAGCGCGCCGAATGGCGCGCGTCGACTGTCTGTTTGCAAACTAACGATTCTATTAGAGATTTGTTGTGCGAAAGTTCTTGAAAGGGGTATGGGGAAAACTTCTTTTAAGAAGTTTTCCCCACAAAAAACCTTAATGCTTGTGTCTAATCAGCCCAACGAGCTTTGCAATCTCCATTACTACAAGAGGAACGAGAATGAGGCCGAGGGCGATCAGGTACATATGCCAAGGAAGTGTTACCATACCGAAGGCGATGCCAACGGGTGTAAAGAGCACAAGGGCAACGAGTGCGACAGATACCAAAGCCGCGAGGTTGAGCGTGCGGTTGGTGAATACACCAATCTTGAACAGCGAATGCTCGCTTCTCATATTGTAAGCCTGAACGATTTGGCAGAGAGCAAGAACCGCAAATGCCATGGTGCGACCTGCATCGATGTTGGCTTCAACGCCACCCCAACCGATCCAAAAAGCAATAAGGGTAAGAGCCGCGAACATCATACCTTGGAGTACGACGCGAATACCGAGACCGCCTGCAAAGATGCCTTCGTTTTTGGGCTTGGGCTTGCGGTCCATAACGTCCTTTTCAACCGCTTCCATACCAAGAGCGATTGCAGGGAGACTGTCGGTAACGAGGTTGATCCAAAGCAGTTGCATCGAAAGCAGAGGTGTCTTTGCCCATGCGAGCATTGCAACAAATACGGTAATCACTTCACCAATGTTGGTTCCAAGCAAGAAGCCGACAACCTTTTTGATGTTGGCGTAAATGCCGCGGCCTTCCTTAACGGCTTCAACGATGGTAGCAAAGTTGTCGTCGGTCAGCGTCATATCAGCGGCACCCTTTGCAACGTCGGTACCCGTAATACCCATAGCGCATCCAATGTCGGCTGCCTTGAGCGCGGGTGCATCGTTAACGCCGTCACCGGTCATCGAAACGACCTGTCCCTTGCGTTGCCAAGCTTTAACGATACGGATCTTGTTCTCGGGGGATACGCGAGCGTAAACCGAGATTTGTTCTACCTGTGCATCGAGCTCGGAGTCGGTCATAGCGTCAAGCTCTGCGCCGGTAATGGCGCGGTCGCCCTCTACAAAAATGCCAAGCTCGCGCGCGATGGCGGATGCGGTTACAACGTGGTCGCCCGTAATCATAATGGGCTTAATGCCGGCGCGGCGGCAGGTTGCAACGGCAACCTTTGCCTCGGGACGGGGCGGGTCTATCATACCGACAAGACCCATAAAGGTAAGTCCGTTTTCGAGCTCGTCGGAAGTGGGATTTGCGGGAACAGTATCGATTTCCTTATAAGCGACCGCCAAAACGCGCAGAGCATCGCGGCTCATACGCTCGGTCATTTCTTTTGCCGCTTCAAGGTTGCCTGCAACACAGCGGACAGCCATCATATCGAAAGCACCCTTTACAATGACGATATTCTTGCCATCAATGCGGTTGACGGTTGTCATCAGCTTGCGGTCGGAGTCGAAGGGGATTTCGGCAAGACGGGGATTTGTGCGGTTGAGCTCATCCTTCGGCATACCGTTTTTGTGAGCCGCGAGAACGATAGCGGTCTCGGTGGGGTCACCGATGTGTTTCTCGCCGCCGTCCTCAAAAATAACCGAACCGTCGCAGCAGAGTGTACCCCAAGCAAGCAGCTTTTTGATTTCTTCGGAGTTGTTTTCGGTAATGTCTTCTGTGTCGGATGCGCCGTCGAGATATGCCTTGACGAGCGTCATACGGTTTTGCGTGAGCGTACCGGTCTTATCAGAGCAGATGATGGATGCGCCGCCGAGCGTTTCAACTGCGGGCAGGCGACGGATAAGAGCGTTTCTCTTGACCATTCTTTGTACGCCGATGGAAAGAACGATGGTAACGATTGCGGGAAGTCCCTCGGGAATAGCGGATACAGCCAAGGAGACAGCTGTCATAAAGATTTCGAGAGGGGGAGTGTTATTGATAAGACCTACTACAAAGATGACACCGCAAGCAGCAAGAGCCACGATGCCGAGGTACTTGCCAAGCTGTGCAAGCTTTTGTTGCAGAGGGGTTTGGGTTTCGTTTTCGTTGTCCAAAAGGTTTGCAATGCGTCCCATTTCGGTATCCATACCTGTGGCAGTAACAACGGCAGTTGCGGTGCCGTAGGTTACGCTACAACCCGAGAATACCATATTGCAACGGTCACCGAGAGGTGCTTTTTCGGCGACGTCAGCATCGGCATCCTTTTCGGAAGGTACCGATTCACCCGTAAGAGCCGATTCCTCGCTTTTGAGACTTACGCTATGGAGAAGTCTTGCATCGGCGGGAATAAAATCACCGGCTTCGAGCTTGATGATATCACCGGGCACGAGCTCGGCGGCATCAATGAGGCTCTCTTTGCCGTCGCGAATCACGCGCGCGTGCGGCGCGGACATATTCTTCAGGGCGTCGAGTGCCTTTTCGGCTTTGCCTTCCTGATAAACACCCATTGCGGCATTCAAGAGGACGATGAGCAGAATAAGACCGGGCTCAAACAGCTCGCCCCAATTCTTTTCCACGCAAACGATTACGAAGGATATAATGGCGGCGGCGATGAGGATGAGAATCATAACGTCTTTGAATTGGTCGAAAAAGCGTTGCGCCAAGGATTTCTTTTTCTTTTCGCGCAAGCGGTTAGCGCCGTGCTTTTGTTGCAATTCGGTTACTTGAGCGGCAGAGAGACCATTCTCGCGGTTGGTGGAGAGGGTACTCAGAGTCTCTTCTTTTGTTTTGTTGTGAAATAACAACGTTGGGTTCCTCCTTTTATGTGAATTCAATTTTGGATAAGAATATTGTCAACTGAACGCATAATACGCTCAATCGTTAGTACTCTATAATATATCATATTTTAAGAAATTTGTCAAGAGGATATTCAAAATTTGTGAAAAGAAAGAGGAAATCTGCAAAAGATTTCCTCTTTTTATACGTATTATGCTGCACGCAGCTTGGTATCGATAACAGGACAGAAGAAATAGACAATTTCGACTGCGTTATTTTTAGCGTAGGCGACCGTCAACGTGGGCAGAGGAGCACGAATGACTTCAACGTAAGGTGTAGGTTTATAATCGTAATTGCTGGAAAGCGTTCCGCCCCCTGTGATGTTGCCAAACATTTCGCCCCAACCGCCATAGTAGTTCAGGTATTCTTGAAAATCGTTGTAGTGGTTGTAGGTGTAAAAGAGGTAACGCTCGTTGGGCTCGATAATTTGGTCACCGTTGGCGTCGTAGCGAGTGTAAACGATGCGCGCCGCACCGCGCGTGATGCGAGAACCGTCGTTGTAAGTGCGAACGGCATAGCCTTCGCCGGCAGTGGTTCCCGTTGTACCAATGTCGATTTCATAATAAGTCAAATCGCCGCCGCATCCGCGGATGTTGGGGAGCTCGGGCTCGTAAGGGTATTTGCGGGTGTTTCCTGTAAATTCGGTATTGTTTACACGCAGATATTCTCCCCACTTGCTGCTTGTGGGCTTTGCCTTTTTGTTCGCATCGTAATTTGCGGGAATATCACCAAAGGCATAAACGTATGCGGCAACCTCTTCGAGGGTGATGTATCCGCCGCCACGATAAATTTCCATAACGACCTCTCCGTCCGCGTCTACCAAGACGTAGACATCGTCGCCGATGAAGTTGGTGATGGAATTGCGGATGTATTTACCGTCCTGCATAGGGCGATTTTGGGCTACCGTGGGGGCTTGGTCGGGAACAGTCAAGCTTCCGGACAGAAAGCCGTAATAAGAGCGCCAATAGGCATCTGCGGCGTTCTCCGCAGGCTCGTAGTCGGCGTAGAACTCTTCGCTCGACATATTTGCATATTTGGTTTTATAATCTTCGGCTCCGTCCGGAGTGTCTGGCGGTGTGCTTGGGGACGTGGTCGTTTGTGGGAGCGTTTCTGTGGGAGTTGTTTCCTCAGGAACGGTTGTTTCTGTGACAGCGTCAGACGTTTGCGAAAGGAGTTGCGGAATCCGCTCAAGAAGGGCGTCGCAGGAGCATAGCGGTGTTGCCGCAAGGGTCAGCACCAACAATAGCAACAAAAGGCGCGTGATGGAACGCATAAAATTACCTCATTTTCTTTCCTATTATAATGACAGGTCAAATCATCAAAAAGCCAAAGATATTATACCATACGCGTAAAAGAAAGTCAATATAAGGCAACAAAAAAGACCCACCCCGAAGGGTGGGTCGAAAGGGTTAGATTGGATTAAGCAACGGTTTTGTAAACAACTTCGATAGCCATAACGCGAACTTGCTTGCCGTTAGAACCATTCTTTACGGTGTTGAGAAGTACGGAAGAACCGGAAACGTTGGTAGAAACGTTGGAAATATCGGTAGTAGTACCGTCAACGTAAAGGAAAGCAAAAGTACCATCGGTTTGAGTAGTAATCTTAATGGAAACAAGCTCATAGCCTTCCGGAACAGTGATAGTAATTGTTCCTGCGGGAGAATCGGTAGCATAAATACGAATGTGATTGCTATCGTATGCCTTACCGGAGTTGTTGCCGCCGTTAACCTTAACGGCTACATTATTATCAAGATTGAATTCCTGCTTGGTAGTGCTGCCTGTCCAGCCGTACTCTGTAATCAGTTCTGCAACGGTTTTGCTTACAGTTACAGGTTCACTTGCGGGGGTGTCGGGAGTTTCGGGCTCTACGGGAGTAGTTCCTTCGGGCTCGGTAACTTCAGGCTCTGCAGGGGTGGTAACTTCGGGCTCGGTAACTTCAGGCTCTGCAGGGGTGGTAACTTCAGGCTCTACGGGAGTAGTTCCTTCGGGCTCGGTAACTTCAGGCTCTGCAGGGGTGGTAACTTCGGGCTCGTCGGGAGTTTCGGGATTGGAAGTGCCGGCTTTTGCATAAACAACT
>JAZQKM010000252.1:0-5192 GCA_045542155.1 Eubacteriales bacterium | reverse complement strand
GTGTCTGCTTTGGAACAAGTCTATATAGATATCTCTCCCTGCGCGAGGATATGATAGCCGAAAATTATGTCACCTACACCGGCGAATTTTACTATGATGCCCACCCTCGTGGGTCCGATTATTTACAATGGACAAACGAGCATGGCGACATGGAAAGCATAAGACATAACCACCATATTGAGAAATTTCAAACCACCGATCAAACATTAAAAGATGGTTACTACAAAGGCACCATCGTTTATTCACCACGTGGCGACGTTTTGCTCTGGTGGGATGCCGAGCCGATAGAATAAAACAACGAAAGGGGATAGAAAATGTACGAAGAAATTTTTAGGGCACTGATGCGATACGAGCTTACCGTCATTTTAATTATGCTTGCCATTGCTATCCTTTTTTCTGTACTGCTCTACTTAATCGTTTTGCGCTCTTCCAAAAAGAAAAAACAGCCCCCAAAAAAGAAACAGAAAAAAGAGGAAAAAGACTACACGGTACTTGCAATTATTGTTTTTCTTGTTTTTGTTTTTATCCTTATTGGTGTGAGAATTCCCCGTTTGTTCTCCTTGCGTAAGGATATGATAAACGAAACTTATATCACTTACACGGGTGAATTTTATTGTTACGAACACAGGAGTGGAAAATCCTCTACCGAATACGTGCGTTTTCAAAACGCATATGGTGAACAGATAGAGGTAGAATACAGCCACCACATCAACAATTATCAAGAACACGGCAAAAAATTAGAAGAAGACACCTACTACACAGGCACCATTGTCTACTCCCCCTCAAGCGATTATCTGCTCTGTTGGGATGCTGTGCCGATAGAAGATTAAGAAACAGCACTCCATTAAGCCTCTCCCCTTGGGAGAGGTGGCAAATGCGCTCGCGCCATTTGACGGAGAGGGCTTTATTGCTTCCCCCCCTCTCAGTCGCCTTGCGGCGCCAGCTCTCCCGAGGGAAGAGCCTTTCGCTAAAACCAAGCTTTCAAAGTTGTTTTTAGTTCCTTTAACATTTCAACAAGGGCTTTTAATAAAAGTTAGAAACACCACAAAAACGGAGAACGTAATGAAAATTGCTGACATTGAAATCAAAAACGGAATATGTCTTGCTCCCTTGGCGGGGGTGAGTGACCGCACCTTTCGCGCTATGGCGCGTCGGTTCGGCGCGGAGTACACCGTGAGCGAAATGGTGTCGGCAAAAGCGCTTTGCTACGAGCAGTTGTGCAAAAAGCCCATCACCGAGGAGCGCACCAAAACCGCCCCTCTTGCATCGGTTCTGCGCGAAGAGCTCCCTATGGCGGTTCAATTATTCGGGGCGGAGCCCGAATTTGTCGCTCGCGCGGCACAGCTCCTTGAGAGCAACGACTATCGCGGTTGCATCAGCGAGGTTCCCCCCTCGGTGATCGACATCAATATGGGCTGCCCGATGGCAAAAATCGTTGGCAACGGCGAGGGGTCTGCCTTGATGAAAAACCCCGTTTTAGCCGCAGACGTGGTGCGAAAAACGGTAGACGCTGTTAAAATTCCCGTCACTGTTAAAATTCGCGCGGGATGGGACAAGGACAGCGTCAATGCGGTCGAGCTCGCCAAGCGTTTGGCGGATGCGGGAGCATCGATGATTTGCGTGCACGGTCGCACAAAGGAGCAGATGTATGCGGGAAAAGCCGATTGGAGCATCATTCGCGCCGTCAAAGAAGCGGTGGACATTCCCGTTGTGGGCAACGGTGATATTTTCTCGGCGACGGATGCTCTTAGAATGTTCGAAGAAACGGGCTGCGACGGCATTATGGTAGCACGCGGCGCACAAGGAAACCCTTGGATCTTTGCAGAAATTCTTGCAGCAATCGAGAAAAAAGAATACGCGCCCCCCGCCAAAGAGGAGCGCTTTGCGGTCGCGCTTGAGCACGCGCGCGGACTTGTTCACGAAAAGGGCGAGCGCGTTGGTGTTGCCGAAAGCCGCAAGCACCTCGCTTGGTATCTGCACGGTATGCGCGGCGCCGCCGTTGCACGAAACGCGGTGATGCAAGCCACAACCCTTGCCGAGATTGAACAAATTTTGCAGTCACTTTTGTAAAAAAGTGAAATAAGCATTGACTTTTTCGGCAATTCGTGGTATCATAATAAAAGAAACATGACAACAACCCCAAGGAGGCTGAGATAAATGGCAGATACAAGACAAAAAGTTGAGGGCAAGTACCTTGAATATTTGGAAAAGCCCCTCGTTCGCGAAGGCAACACCATTTGCTATGGCGACATGAACGAAAAGTGCATTTTGGTGCTTGAAATTATGTCCTACAAGGAAGTTGACGGCAAAAAATTGCCCAAGGACGTTTTCATTCAGGTCATCGACTCCAAAGACCCCAACAAAATCATCAAGCAAGGCAAAAAAGAAGGTCTTTACGATGCTTTCAGCGTAGGTCTTGTTTGGCTTGACCTTGCACTCAAGGCAAAATAATCCACAACCCAAAAAAAGAGACGGTATTGCGTTTTGCAATACCGTCTCTTTTGTTTTTATTCTTCTAATTCATTTTCTCTCAACTGTCTAATCGTTTCATCTATTAAGTCGCCAATCGTTGTCTCAACACCAATAACGGCAGGGCCGTAGGGGTTGGAGGTTTCAAAGGAAATTCTCTCAAGCATTTTCTCGAGTCCGCCCCAGTCGTACATCAGGGCAATATCATAAACCAACGATTGTCTGATAACGTCCATTACTTGACGCGAGCCATTATCGGGAGCTGCATTGAGGTAGATGGTTCTTTCGTAATATGCATTCATCGTCGAATCCTCCAAGCTGGAATATGCAGCCATAATTTCCAACATACGCTCTGCCATTTCGAGATTTTCTACCATATTGGGAATTGACCACAGGTGCGCCCAGTTGTTAAAATAAATAACACTGTGGTAGTCCTGTTCTTCCTCATAAATCGGGCAAGGCAAAATGCCGTACTCAATCTCGGCAAAGGGATAAATTTCGGTTCTGATTTCAAACAGCGAGCAATCCATAAACAACAGCTGCCCCGTAAGGAAGTTTTGGTCAAGTGTTTTGGACATTGCATGCGGAATCCACGGTTTGGAAACAACGTGGTTAAAATGGTCGTAGAGGTAGTTGGCTACGGTTTGGTTTTGGTCCTGATGAATGGTCACCACGGGAATATCCTGCTCATCTTTGGCGGTGATGCGTCCACCCGAAGCATAGAAATACCAAATGGTGGAGTAGAAATACTGATGGTAACCCATTGTGTCGCCCTTATCAATAACACTCAAATCATCGCCATCGGTTTTATCTCTGTCAATGTTTGCTTTTTCGGCAATTTTCAACAGCGTGTCCATCGTCCACTTTTTGGCGGTAACGAGGTTGTAGATATTGGAGTACATCTGGTCTCCGCCAAACAGGTCGTTCACAATGCTATCCTTCATATCCTCGTAAAAATCCATGTTGACAAGTGAAAGACCTGCAACCTCGAGGGTGGAGATATTCATATCTCCGCTAATGAAGTAAAGCTTGTTGTCGATGGAGAGCTCTTTGATGGAGTTTTGGTCAAAGGATGCGTGCGTCAAGTCGGCATAGATCGCTTGGTTGAGGTCTCTCAACAAATGTTGTGTGGTTGCCTGTGCCGCGGGCTTTGCAGAAAGGATTGTTAAATCAAACGTGTCCCCGTTGGTATAATACATTTTTAACTGTTCAAGCTGTTTGCCGTTGGAAGCAACTTGACGAATTTTGCAATTATAGTCGTTCTCAATACGGCCGTTTCTGGTGTAAACCGCAAAAGAGATAACGTCTTGCTCGCAGTTTGCCTCATCGATCCAAAAGTCGATGCATTTGTAAAGGTTGTTTCCGCTTTCCAGCTGATCGGCCAATTCATCGCCTGCAAAATCGCGGACGTATGCCCTGTATGTGTAACCGTCCATATCAATAACCTCGGGCATAACAACGTCATTGTTTGAATCCGACACACTGCTTGAAGGCTTTTTGTTGCCGGTTGGCTTTTTGTTCTTTTTGCCACAGGAAGCCATTGCAGGCAAAAACATACACAAAGCCAACAAACAAATTAAAATTCTGGTGAATCTTTTCATTGTTTTCTCTCCTAAAAACAAATAAAATCAACTATTGGTATTATAACAGATCAACCGCCGGTTGTCAAGCGCTTTTCTTGATTTCGCCAATCTCTCTGCTCTTTTCTTTTCAAAAAGTGGCTTTCAAAAACAAAAAGCGTGCGAAGATTTCGTTTCTTCGCACACTTTTGCTGTTTTATATCACTTTTACATCGTATCAAAAACGTCGGGGCCGTCTTCGCTGTCGATTACCCCCTCGGGGGCAGTCACTGTCTCCTCAACGGTTTCAACAATTTCAACCTTGGGTTGGAGCTCTGCAAGACGTGCCTGAAGCGCTTCGAACTTTTCCTGTTCGCATCCAAGCTCTATTTCAAGATATGCTTTGTGGAATTCTCCTGCGAGAACACGCAAGCGCAGCTCTTCGCTTGCTCTTTGAATAAACTTCGCTCTTTTGCGTTCCGCTCTTGCTACACGCTTGGGACTTACCTTGACTGTTACTTTGTTGCTCATTGTTTTATCTCCTTTTTCGTATATACGTAGTGCAAAATCAACCGTTTACATCAAACGGCGGTTCATCGTCGACAGAGTCGGGAAAACTGTCGGCAAACGCGGTTGCAAGCTTGTCGCACCGCTCGTTGTAGGGATGTCCGTCGTGCCCCTTTACCCATACGAGCTCGACCTCGTGGGTATCGAGAAGGTTTAAAAGTTTTTCCCACAGGTCGGGATTGAGCGCGGGGGATTTATCAGCCTTGCGCCATCCTTTCGCCCTCCAAGACCTCGCCCAGCCTTGCTCGATGGCGTCGACGAGATATTTGGAATCGGACGTAAGTGTCACCCGACAGGGCTCCTTGAGTGCCGAGAGTGCCTCGATTGCCGCGGTGAGCTCCATGCGGTTGTTGGTGGTCATCGCCTCGCCGCCCGACATCTCGCGCTCAATGCCGCGATAGACCAGCACCGCACCCCAGCCGCCGCGCCCGGGGTTCCCCCGACAGGCACCGTCGGTGTAAATTTCTACGTGCTTCATTAAAAAAGCGCCGCCTTTCATTCTTTCTTCTTTCATTATACACGAAAAAAGCCAAAATTGCAAGAGGAAGAACAAAAAATAATTGGGTATTGCAATATTTTTATTTTTGTGGTATAATA
>JAZQKM010000251.1:0-10779 GCA_045542155.1 Eubacteriales bacterium | reverse complement strand
ATAAGAAAGCGCAGGTTATCGGGGCGAGACTCTTTTGCCGCCATTGCTTTTTCAAGTGCCAAGCAAGCTACGTCGGGGACGCGCTCCATGGCGATAAAGTTGAGGTCTTGATGCTTTGCCGACATTCCAACGGCAAAGTCGCCCTTGCCACAGCCAATCTCAAGGCACACCGGGCGCTTTTCTGCAAAAAAGGATTGCGGATGTGCCGCGGGTTCAATCGGTGCGGGAATTAAAATTTCGGAGCACGCGGCAATTCTTTCTGCACCGTGCTTTTTTCTTCTCATTCTCATAGTTTTGTTTCCTTATGTTTTATGATAATCGTTTGTATCAAAGGTCGTTGAATTTACGGCCGAATATGTAACCGCCAAAAATAGCGACAGAATAAAAGACTGCAAATAAGAGCGCATAGGGAAAGGGCTGGAAAAATGCATAGTCGGCAACCCTTTCAATTCCGGTCATGGCATCGCAAAATAAAAAGGCATTCGTTAATACCAGAAAAGGATTGGGAGCAAAAAGAGAGCCTATCAGTGCCCAAAGGATGGTTGGAGCCAGTGAGTACAAAATAATTGTTTTGGGAGCCGCAACGCGAAACTCTCTTTTTCTTCCTTCCCATTTGAAAAAGAGAAAGAGAGCAACCATTGTTCCAAGACCGCCCGAAATTCCGGAAACTAAATTTTCGGCTCTATATGATGCGCTATTAAAACGCATAATGTACATAGGGAGGAAAGAAATCAAAAATCCAATCCAAGCAGCGCCCCAAACCTTGAGCAGGTTGAAGGAGATTGTTGATAAGTGCTTTTTCATAAAAATTTCTCCTTCTTAATGAATTACCTTTATTATATCAAACAAAAATGAAAAATGCAACCAAAAACCAAATATTTTACTGGATTTTCTCGCATATCTTGACATTTTTCAACAGCCGTTATATAATGGAGAAGATGTTGCAGGCAATATAAAAGCGACCTCGGTGCTCCCGGGCCGCAATTATATGCAAGTATTCAATTATTGCTCTGTTGCGTTTTCTTCCAAGAACTTAACAACGTCGCCGACGTTTACAAATTTGAAGATGTCCTCGTCCTTGATTTCAACGCCGAATTTATCTTCGCAAATCATAATCATATCAGCAAGCTCGATAGAGTTGACACCCAGATCATTTGCAAGATCAGACTCAAGAGTGATTTCATCAGGGTTGAGTTGCAGCTCTTCTACGAGCAGGTTTTTCAGAGTTTCAAACATAATTTTATGTCCTCCAACAATTTTTCTTTTTTGGGGTGAAATAGGCGACGCGCGCCACCTCGTACATTATACAATAAAAAGTTTGTTTTGTCAAGAATTTTTTTCCGTTATTCGGCAAAAGAATTGCATTTTCGACTGTTTTTTACATAATTTTGGATAAAAGGGGGTGTTTTTATGCATATTTTCAAGGAAAGACCGCTTGCATTGTCTTGTTGTTCCTTTGCCGCGGCGGCAGTTTTGGCACAAACGATGTCTGCATCAGTTCAAATTATATGCATCATAGCCTCTGTTTTATCCCTTCTTGTCCTAATTTTTCTGTTTTTGAAAACCAAGAAGAAAAATCTTTTTCTCGGAGCCCTCATTCTTTTGGCTGTTATTCTTGCGCTCGTTTCTTCATATCTTTTCTTCCACGTGCGTTATCAAAATTGGAAGGAGCGCATAGGGAAAGAATGTATTGTGGAAGGCGTTGTGCTTGAACGCGAAACGGGCAAGCCCTACCAAAGCACGCTCATAGCCGAGGTCCATCAAATCAACGGCAATCCTTGCCGAGCCGATGTGCGCCTGCAATTCCCCTACGCAAGGAGCTTGCAGGTGGGGGACTATTTCCGTCTTTCGGGCACAGGAGCAGCCTTTGAGACCCAATATATGGAGAATGAAGAAATCAATTCTCTTCGAGACGGAATTCTTCTTTGCATTACAAGCGAGGATATGCAAAATTGTCAACTGTTGGAGAGCGGTAAGTTTTCCTTGCGCGCAACGCTTTCGCGTTGGAACTTTGCAGCTTCCTATCATTTAGAACAAATCATTGGTGGGGAAGCGGGCAAGCTCGCCTCGGCACTCCTACTCGGAACGCGCGACCATCTCTCGGGGGATACCTCACTGCATTTCCGCCGTGCGGGCGTTTCGCATTTGTTGGCACTCAGCGGCTTGCACGTATCCATACTCATTGCCGCATTGGAGCTTTTCTTAAAGGCCGTTTCCTGTCCCAAGCGCATTCGCGCAATTTCTGTGTTTGTTATTGCGTTTGGATATCTTTTCTTTACGGGTGCGTCACCTTCCATCTCGCGTGCCGTATTGATGTTGGGCGTCCTTACACTCGGCTACTATTGGAACACCGATTATGACCCCTTGACCTCTGTCTGCACCGTTCTCGTCCTTTTGCTCTTGATTTCTCCCAATGCTATTCTTGATATCGGACTTTGGCTATCCTTTGTTGCAGCAGCATCTATACTGATTTTCTTACCCGCATTTGATAGCATGCAAGAGTTCCTTTATGCCAAACTGACAATTTCGCCAAAGCTGATAAAGGTGATTTGCGGAGCGATTACCGCCGTTGTTGTCGGTCTTGCGGCAAATCTTGCGCTCTTATATCTGCAAGCGGTGTTCTTTGGTGAGGTTTCTCTCGGCTCTGTGCCCGCAACGCTGGTACTTTCTGTTCCCACAACGCTTTTGCTTGTCCTGTCTGTTATTACTCTTATTATTCCACCGCTTGGCTTCCTTACCGCATTTGTTGGGGATGTAATGCTTGCCATTACCGAATGGTTCTCGAACATAGAGGGTATCCTAATACCGCTGAATGACACTCTTTCGCAAGCTTGCGCGCTTGCAGTCTTGCTTACTCTTGTCTTTATCGCAGTAGCAAAGCTCAAACGGGTGCAACGGTGGTGCTTGGTACCTCTCGCACTTTCCTTTATTACAATTTTGACCTCTCTTTGTGTCACGTATCTGCCAAACCGCGGAACCTCTTTCTCGTTTGTTCACGCAGGCGGTGGAGATTTGATTCTGTTCACCAACAAGGATAAGAGTGTGATGGTCGATTTTTCCGACGGTACGGCAGGCGGCGGTGTACAGCTTTTGGGTATTGCAAATGATTTGCGTTGTACGGAGCTTGATGACCTTGTTCTAACGCATTATCACAACCGCGATACTTATTTTATCTATTCAATGGCAAAGCGTATACGTGTCAAAACCTTACATTTGCCGCATCCCAATAGCAGAGAGGAACAATCGATTGCCAATCAACTTGCCAAAGAGGCGGAACGTCACGGGATTGCCGTTGTTTTCGGTACAGAGAATCTTGCGATTGACGACTTGAAAATCCTCGCGTTTGAACACCAAACCATGCCGCACGAGCGGCACGATGCGCTTCTGTTCAGTGCCGAGGTTGGTGGAGAAGTCTTTACTTACATCAACGGCTCACTTCCCGAGTCGTCGCTTGTTCATCGAATGCACGATGCGATGAACGCCGCTGACTATGTCATTTTGGGAGAAACGGGCTTTTCCAACACCGAAAGTACCGTTATCGAGCACTCGTGGAAGGTTCATAAAGCGGTTTTCGTCACCGAGGAAAAGCTGCTTCGCTTCATCACCGATTACAAAAACACGCTCAATATCAAGCATGTCCGCGAACCCATTACCTTTTTTGTAAAATAAGCCTTGTTTCTGTGTCGAAACGAGGCTTTTTTCATATACTGACAGTGTATCGATAGAAGCGGGGAGGACAGCAATGACAAAGACAGTGATAGCCGTTTTGGGTGGAGACAAACGAATGGATTTTGCCGCACGCGAGCTTGTGCAGCTCGGATATGACGTTCGCGAATGGGGAAGGCGTGAGGGCGACGATGCCGCCTCTTTTGCCAAGATTGCCAAGGAATGGCTTGCGGATGTTGATGCCTTGATGCTCCCACTGCCCACCTCGCTTGACGGAATTCACCTATCCTTGCCTCTGTGTCAAGGAAAGGAAAAATTGCGAATGGAAACGCTTTTTTCGGCAGCTCCCGATAAGCTGTGGCTCGTTGGCCGTTTGGGTGAAGCATTGCGCCGACGCCCTGACAGAGCGAGAATTTGTTGGATAGACTATTTTGAGAGCGAAATTTTACAGCTCAAAAACGCGCTTCCAACCGCCGAAGGAGCGATTGAGATTGCCTTGCGCGAGCTTCCCGTAGTTCTTGACGGCTCAAAGGTCTCAATTATTGGCTTTGGACGAATTGGAGAGGTCCTTTCGCACAAGCTCAAAGCATTGGGGGCAGAGGTAACCGTTTGGGCGCGCCGCCGCGAGGTTTGTGTGCGTGCCGAGCTCTTGGGGTATTCTGCCAAGCAAATTGCAGGAGAAGATTCTCTTTCTTTCGATACAAATACACGTGTTATTTTCAATACCGTACCGAGTCGGCTTATCTCACGCACCGTACTCCAAAAGCTTGGGCAAGATTGTATCATCATCGATCTTGCATCCGCACCCGGCGGTGTGGATATGGGGGCGGCGACAGAGCTTGGCATCCGCTCAATTTGGGCAACCGCGCTCCCCGGAAAGTGCGCACCCGAGAGCGCAGGAACCATTCTCGGTCAAACGGTTCATTCCATTTTATTGGACGCTCCGTGGCGTTCTGACTTTTGAGAGAGGAAACGGGTAAACACTATGCTTGGATATGCTTTGTGCGGCTCGTTTTGCACGCACGCACAATCGCTGAGAGAACTCAAAAAATTAATTGCGGCAGGCTACGAGGTGCAACCTATCGTCAGCGAGACCGTTTATAACACCGATACACGCTTTGGAACGGCACAAAACTTGAGAAAAGAGATTGAGAGTGTTTGTGGCCGTCCCATCATACACACCATCCCCGAAGCAGAACCACTTGGTCCCAAGGTTTCGCTTGATGCTCTTATCGTAGCGCCCTGTACGGGGAACACGCTTGCCAAAATGGCAAACGGCATTACCGATACAGCGGTTTGTATGGCGGCAAAGGCACATCTGCGTTGTGATAGACCAATGATTTTAGCATTGGCTTCAAATGACGCACTTTCGGCAAACCTCAAAAACATTGCCACAATGCTTGCGCGCAAGTGTGTCTATTTTGTGCCAATGCAACAGGATGACCCCGAAAAAAAGCCACACTCACTCGTGGCAGATTTTTCACTCCTAATGCCAACCCTCGAGGCAGCTTTTGCAGGTAAACAATGCCGCAAGCTGTTCCTGTAAAATAAAAAAGCACGACGGCTTCTTTGGTCAGTCGTGCTTTTTGCATATCCCAAGAAGGGATTACATAGGTTGTAAAAAAAGAGAAAAGGGAAGAAAAGTATGAAACGAAAACGCTTTTTGATACAACCGTTGGCGCTGATTTATTTGTTATGGATGCTACTCTTTGATAAAAGCGGCTTGGCTGCCATGAGCCTTTTGGCGGCGGCATTGCACGAGATAGGGCATCTTGTGGCGGCAAGGGCGATGCACATTCCCATAGGGGCGATGCGCTTTGATTTGCTCGGCGCACGCATCGACGTCAAAGGGCGTATCTTATCCTATGGCGAAGAATGGCTTTTGTGTGCCTCAGGACCGTTATCCAGCCTTGTTTTCTCGCTTGTAGGTTCATTCTTTTGGTCGCATAGCAAGCTTGCTATCGCTTTTTCCTGTGCATCACTTCTCTTGGGACTTCTCAATCTTTTACCCATTCAAACCTTCGATGGCGGAAGGATGCTTGAATGTGCGCTTTTGTCCTTTACCTCTCCCAAACGCACGAGCGATGTTTTGCGCGGTTGCACCTTTTTCTTTTTGTGGCTATTGTGGGCTTTCTCTGCTTACTTAATGATTAAAATTGCCGATGGAATTTCTCTCTTTTTTTTCACGCTCACACTCCTTGCCCGATTTTTCGAGAGCAGAACGCCCAAAAAAGAGAAATGAGCCTTGTATTTTGCAACTGAAAATGGTATAATAAGGATGAGTACAACAAGAAGGAGAAGATGCAAATGCCTTTCGTTATTCTTTTTGGTGCTGTTCTTGTTTTGTTTGTGGCGGCATTGATAATTACACATCGCATTATGAGAAAGCAATTCGGGAGAGGAGAATATCCCACCTATCCCGTAGCCGATTATTTTTACGACCACTATAAAGATGCCTATCCGCGTCATAATGTCTCCTTCTATTCAGGCAAAAACCGTTTGCAGGGCTATATTTTTGGCGAAGAGAATACCAAAGGACTCCTTGTGTTCGCACACGGAATTCACAGCGGACACGAGAGTTATATGCAGGAAATTCTTTGGATGGTCGATCATGGTTGGCGTGTGTTCGCTTACGATGCTACGGGTTCTTGTACAAGTGAGGGATGGGGAACAACAGGACTTATCCAATCTGCACTTGACCTGCACGCCGCGCTGACTTATGTAGAAAACGATGAAACCCTCAAGCATCTCCCCATTTGCCTGATGGGGCATAGCTGGGGCGGATATGCCGTTGCCGCAGGACTGTATTTTGACCACAACGTCAAAGCCTCTGCCAGCATTGCGGGGTATTCCGATTCCATTCAGATGATGATGCGTTTTGCGGGAGCAACCATGGGCAAGGCGACTGCACTTTTGCGTCCGTTTGCCTATCTCGAAAACCGCTTTCTGTTTGGCAAATACGCAACTTTGACAGCAGTTGACGGCATCAATCGCGCAAACATTCCCGTTATGTTGGTTCACGGAACCGGCGACGAGCTTGTTCGTTACGACATTACCGGTATTGTGGCACACAAGGATGAGATTACCAACCCCAACGTTGTCATTTATCCAATGAGCGATGCGGGGCTGGATGGACATATGAGCATCTTCCACAATGAAAAAAGCGTTGAAGAGATTGCTCGCATCAATGCGCGCCTTGCCAAGTTGAAACAAAAATATGGGGAAGATATACCGGTCGAGGAGCGTCGAGCGGTATATGCCGACGCTGACCTCGATCTTTGCAATCTTCCCAATGATAAAATGTTAAGTGATATCAATGCCTTTTTTGAAAAAGCACTCTATTAAATTTTTCTCTTTCTTTTGAATAGAATAAGAGCAACCGTTCCAACTGCAACCACAGAACCGATCACGATTGCGGCAATTGCGCCCGCACCGAGGGTCGGTTTTGTGTTTTGTTCGGGAGATTCGCCTTCTTGAATAAGAGAAATGCTTTGAATGTCGGAAGGAGCAAAGGAGCTTGTTCCAATATCCTTAATCAAAATTTCCGTAGCTTTTATCTTGTCAAGGTTAAGCAGCACGCTCGTACCGCCGGCAAACACCCAAGTTTTGCCGCCGTCAAGAGAATATTGCATTGTTTCGCTCATACCCGTCAACCAACCGCTTGTTTTATCGAGTACAGCTGTGGGAGTAGCGGCTTGCGGCAAATCGTTTGCGGTCACCTTGCCTGATGTGGTATGATACAGTGTTGCAATATCAAACACACGCACGTGCGTTTCATTTCCGTGCATTAAGAATACGCTTCTGCCATAAAAAGCCACGCTTGGCCAAGGAGTGGGATAATCACAGTCTACCAAACTGCGAAGATTGTGGTAACTCAATCCGTCGTCAGAGGCGAGAACCACTGTCAAGGGGCGTCTGTCGGTTCCTTTCTCCGAAAAATCGTTGTTCCAGAAAAGGGCAATATCACCCGTTGCAGGCAAGCGCATAACCGTGTTGGTAGCGCTGGGGGATTGAATATCAATCTTGACGGGTTGTGCCCAAGTCAAGCCACCGTCGGTGGAAATGGATTGGTAAATAACACGTTCCTCGCGTGTACGCAAAGAAAGCAAAATATTCCCGTTTTTGAGTTCTGCCACCGAGGGTTCAAGAGCTGCGTGGGGAAGCGTGAGGGCATCAAGGGAGCGGTGCCAAGTGTGACCCTCATCGTCGGAGTACCAAACGTAACCAATGGCACGATCTGAACCGTACACATCGTTTACAGTAGCGGAATAACCAACGGGCAATAAGATACGACCTGTGGAAAGACGCAGAACACGGTGTCCGCTAGAGGTAATGGAATATCCCTGAGGTTCATCAGTAATGCGTTGGGCATCTCCCCAAGTCAATCCGTTATCGATAGAGCGGCGAATATAAATGTTAGCGATTTCCGTTGCTTCTTTTTCAATGTAAATAAGTCCCAACTCGCCGCCCGCAAGCCAAATATAGGTTGGGTTGAGCACGTTGAGGCTGCCTTCGCTTTTGATCAAAAAGCTTTTGCCGTCGCCCCAAGTATATCCGCCGTCGGTGGAGGTAAAAGCGTTCAACGAAGAATCGGATGCATCACCGCCACCCGAAGTGCCAACCTTGGAGGCAAAGCCGTTATAGGATGCTACAAGTGTACCGTCGGGCATTACGTAAAAGTCACCGTCCGCACCTCTGTCGGTCGATTGCATAACGTGACCTGTGTTCACTTCGCGCGAGGAATACGCCGAAATACCGTCTGCAAGGCTCGAAAGGGAAATGCTCATATCGTCAGCCGCATAGAGCTTGAGATAACCGCATTTTATACTGTCAAACGTCAGTCTCCAAGTGTTTTCTCCACGGCTCAAAGTGGTGTTCTCAATTTTTGTATAAGTGATATTATCGTTACTGTAATAGAGTTCGAATGCATCCTTGCCGAGATTTTCAAGACCATTGCCGCAAAGCGCAATCGCCTCGACCTCGGAGTGAATACCAAACCAAATACCGACGCTGTCACCTTTTGTAACGGTCAAAGCGTTCTGCACAAACACTTGTTCCATAGGCGTTGTAGCGGGGGAGAAATCACCCAAAGCTTGCATTGGTGTGCCTGCCATCTTCCACTGACGGGCGATGCGGCGCTCTGCGCGAACGCAGGCAGACAAATCACTCAAATAGATGCTTGCGACCTCATCGTATTTTGTAGTATTGATTTTTACATAGCGCGCTTCCACGCCCGAGAACTCGAACAGAATTTGGCATTTGCCATCTTCGGTGATGCGATTAAATTGAAAACCGCGTATCTCCGTCCAATTTTTGTTGTCATCGCTCTGCCAAAGAGTGAAATGGTTGGCACGCGAAGCAACTTCCGCATCGCTGTCATATAGACGAATCGCGTTGATAGGTTGCTTATATCCAAGATCTACGCCAACGCTATTATTATTGGTGTCAACGTAGCAATCTTCGGTGTATGTGCTCATCTTGCCGATAGAAGGATTATAATCAAGGGGGCAATAAAGGGGTGAGGAGGCGACGACCTCGGGAACGTATACCGTGGGTGCACTTTCCGTACGGGAAGGCATTTGTATGATGTCATTCGAGGTATCCGACCAAACTTCGGTTATACGAACGTCGCCTTCGGTTTCAAAGCGCATAGCGGTTACGGTTGTGCATTTGTTGGTGTAAATCGCCATACCAACGTAAGTGCCGTTCACATATACGCGTGCATAATCAACGTTGCGTCCTTCGGGCAAATCCACAACGATTTTCATTTCTTGATTGGTGCAAACGGCGCCTGCGGCGCTGAATTCAATCCAACGGTTATCACGGCGATAGCAAAGCGCGCCATCCTCTTTGGCAGCAATATAAATGCCGTATGCATCGCCCGAAAGGAGAGCGAATTTAAGATTTGATAGGTGAGAAAGGGTAGCAGTAAATCCAAATTTGCCGCTGTTGCAAACAACTACGGGATAATCTCTAACAACGGCAGGGCCAATCACCTTAACGTTGTCAATCAAAAATACGTCATTGATGCTTGCTTTGTTGTTGGTATGAAAGACAATGCGGTCGACAGTTGCAATTCTTTGGTCAGCCCAAACCGAGCCAATCTTCTCACCGTTCACATAAACGTCAGCCGTGTCGGAATTGGCTTTTGACACAATCTTAAAGGAATACCAAGTTTCCTTTTGCATATCTTTTTTAGCAGTTGCCACCCATTTTGTTTGGGGATTGTAGTATTTGAGTGTAGCACTGCCGTCCCCGTTGGGGAAGATACCAAGGTTCACTCTTTTTTGATTGGTTGCAATACCGTCCTTGCAAATGCCCAAAGCGTTCGCGCCTGAAACACTTTCGAGGTAGTAGTCAAAGCAAAGCTCTACGTCAGCAGCAGACGCAAAGGTTTTGGTTACGCGAGCGGGATTGGCATATTCAGTTGAATTATCCTCAATACGCATAGCGTTATCTCCTTGTGCTTTTTTTGGAGCTGCGACAATCTTAACGCCCGCATCGGTGCGACCAATGGGTTCAACCGTCCATCCGTCGGGCTCCAAACCGATGGGCAGGCCGTTAAAATCTTCATCAACGGCAGCGATTGCCGATTGGGAAGCAGTGCTTGCGAATGTTGTTGGAACCATTCCAAAAAGAATAAAAAGGGCTAAAAATAGCGATAAAATCTTATTTTTTAGTTTCATTTTGATTTCTCCAAGGCAAAGTTTAGTTTGGAAAGGAAGCGTTATTAGATTTATTATATCATATCAAAATGGAAAAGTAAATAGAAAAGCGAAAATACATCATCAAGGACTTTGCCCCTTTGGGGCAATATTCCTCGCCTTGCCACCGCCTCGCGAGCGGGCGGATGCTCTGCGGCGGGAATGCGAACCTTATTCTGCAACTGCGTTGCAGAGCAAGGTCGAGTCATACTTGATGGTCTACCACGCAAAAAAGCCACCCAAAGGGGTGGCTTTGCGTTTATCAGGTTTCCAAGGACTTTGCCACTATGGGGCAATATTCCTCGCCTTGCCACCGCCTCGCGAGCGGGCGGATGCTCTGCGGCGGGAATGCGAACCTTATTCTGCAACTGCGTTGCAGAGCAAGGTCGAGTCAAACTTGATGGTCCAC
>JAZQKM010000250.1:0-3869 GCA_045542155.1 Eubacteriales bacterium | reverse complement strand
CTCAATCACCCGCGATGTTTCCGGTGAGGGCGTGCAACAAGCACTCCTCAAAATTTTGGAAGGTACCGTTTCCAACGTTCCCCCTCAGGGTGGCCGCAAGCACCCCAACCAAGAATTTATTCAAATTGATACGAAGAACATTCTCTTCATCTGCGGTGGCGCATTCGATGGACTTGAGCAGATCATTCAAAAAAGAAAAGGCAGCCAGGCCATCGGCTTTAGCGGCGAGATCAAAACAAAATCCGAACGCAAGGATAGCGGCATTTACCGCGACGTTGTTGCTCACGATATTGTCAAATACGGTCTTATTCCCGAACTGGTCGGCCGTATTCCCGTAATGGTTGCCCTGAATGATTTGGATAAGGACGCACTTGTTCGTATTTTGACAGAGCCTCGCAGCTCCCTTACCAAGCAGTATGAAAAGCTGTTTGAAATGGACGGCGTAAAGCTCACCTTTACTCCCGAAGCGTTGGATGCTGTTGCTTCCCTTGCACTTGAAAGGAACACCGGTGCGCGCGGTTTGCGTTCTATTTTGGAAAAGGCAATGACCGACATTATGTATGAGGTTCCCTCTCGAGATGATATTCTCAGTGTTGAAATTACGCCGGAATGCATCCGCGGTTTGGGAAAACCAATTTATCATTTGAAAAATACGTAAACCAAAATGGCAGTCTCAATGAGACTGCCATTTTTTATTGTGAGCTTATTAACTACCGCAACCGCATCTGCCACCGTGATGATCGTGGCGGTCGCGATCATAGGGTTGCGGTACAGGGATGTTCTGTCCGCAAAATTCTGCTGTTGGGAAAGGCATAGAGCGGAATACGCGGCAAGGATCGTCTTCTTCGACGGGGACACATTCCTTTTCAGGAATGCAGTATTCGGTTGCCTGAATCAGATACTGTGCAGAGCGCACAATGCGGATAACCGAGAAAATGCCGAGAGAAACGGTAAGATAACGCTCGCCGCCTCTTCCCTCTCCACCGCCGTTGCCAAAGCAAAGAGGTGCCTCAAGACAAGCGTGTACAGGCTTGGGAATGTCAGCCTCGCAGCAGCAACAGCAGCAGGTGCATTCGCTGACACGCTCTACAATGCGTGTTCCAAGAAGAACGGGAGAGACGACCTCAACGATTGCCGTAGGCTCGTTTTCTTCGTCGCTTTCCTTGGGCGTGCAACCGCAGAAGTTCTCACCCACACCGTGGCTTTTGAAAACGCTGACGTTGCTCTCGCCACCGTAAAGGATAACCCGCTTTTCGAGTACGGCAACGCCTTCAATCTCTTGCGAGCGTCCCGCGCAAACGCAAGCCTCAAATACAAGTTTTACGTAAAAACGAATGTTAACCGAGTAAAATCCGCGGTTAAAGCGAACAGGCTCGATATCGATACACGTCCAAACGATCTTTGCACTCTTGGCGCGAATCGTGCTTGTGTGCTCCAAAACTTCATTTCCAAAATCCGAAAGATAAACGCGTGCATTTTCAAAGCAATCGCGGTCGCGGCAGGAATCCAAAACGCGACTGGTGTCAATGCATACGGTCTCGCGTGCAGGGGTACCGCCGGGCACACAAGAAAATTTATTTTCTGCCATAGCCAAATCTCCTTTAAGATAATTTCAGAGAACTACTCTCTTTGCTAATATTCTATGCGGTGCGCTGTGATTTGACACCGATTTTTACCAAAATTCGACCGAGCAGCTTTTATTTCTAAAAGGAATTCACATTTTCCCTATTGCAAAGTTGTCCGCAATCGGTTATAATATAGATAACAAAAACAAGGCAGGTTTTGATATGTTCAAAAAGATTTTGATATTTATTTTGGTAGCCACTATGCTTTCTTTTACGTCCTGCACGATTGTTGACGTAATTGATCACGGGAATTCAAATGAAGAAACCGGCGAATCGCAAAAAGAATACACCCCTTGGGGTTGTTGGTATTCCGCCGAAACGTTAGGTGCTATCGAGTTCATTGAAGGCAGCAACGTAGCAAAGCTCTATTTGTTGACTGCCGGATACTACGAATACAACACAGTTACAGAAGCTCTCTACTCCTATGATGGAGATGCAACCCTTACAGTTACTTACGACGATACGACCTTAATTTTTACGTTTAACAAATTCACAAACACGCTAATGAGCACAAACGTTATTTACACGCATGTCAATTATGCTCCCACAAAACACCCCGTATATTCCTATCCGGATTATCCGAATATGGATATAGACACTTACATTTCGATTGGCGATATCGACTATTCTTCGCTTAATGTACCCGTTTTAGACGGTACTCGATTTGAAATTGCAAAAACCTTTTACAGCTCCCAAGATAAGATTCCCGCAGTTGAAGGAATCGAGCGCGCAGCCGAGCGTGGTGATTACGTAAACGTTGATTACTGTGGCTATTTAGACGGCGTTGCTTTTGAAGGTGGAAAAAGTGAAAACGTTCGCCTGTTCATTTCGGATTATAAAAATGGATATATTCCCGGTTTTACCGATGGTATTATCGGTCATGCGGTGGGCGAAACGTTCGATGTGAACGTAACCTTTCCGGAAAACTATCACGCAACAGATCTTGCCGGCAAAGCCGTTGTTTTTACAATGACGCTCAATAGCATTTATGATTTGTCGCTAACCGATGAAAAGGTTGCGGAATACGAAGGCAACGAGTTCCAAACTTATAACGCTTGGTTTGAGGATATGAAGCCTGATGTTCTAAGTTCTTTGTTTGTAAATACGCTTCTCACGGCTACCACCCCAAAGGAAGCAACCATACCGCAAGAAACCTATCTCTATTATTACCAACAAGAGGTTGACCAACTTCGCTCTCTCGCTTACTCCGAAAACATCAACTATGAGCTTTTGTTGTATTATTTCCAAACAAGCGAAGCGGCTATTTTCCAAGAAGCTGTAAATACTGCCGTTTACAATATGGGAATTTATCTATTAGCCAAAGAAAACGAGATTTCCTGGAGTCAAGAAGAATTTGACACAGAATACGAAAGATTTGTTGACGAGTATTTGAAGAAAAACGAAGAGGCTACCCGTGAGGAAGCATGCAAAAATGCAGACCGATATGCAGCACAGATAAAAGATGCTCTCACCAGAGAAAAAGTACTGGGTTGGGTATTTGACCAAATCTTCCCCACTGTACAAGAATAATATGATGGCGGAAATTTTTGCGTTTGCAAAGATTTCCGCCGTTTTTTAGATATTCTTGCAGCTTTTTGCGATAAAGAACAGTTGACAAATGAGAAAAAATACTGTATAATAAATAAGCACACCAAATGGGGGTGCAATGGTTTCGACGGGGATTCTGAAACACGATAAGCGTGGCGAGCCGGGTAATCTCGCAAACTGCCCAAAACTTAAAAATAAACGACAACAATACTGTTGCTATGGCTGCCTAATCTTTGCGCGTTAGCGTAAAGATGGCAGTGCCGTGACCTGCGGGTCACCCGTTCCTCCGATGAGTACCACGGCTTCGGACTGAGCGTCATTTGAGTGGTGCACGTGCATCGGCTGTTCGCACTTGAACCGATCATGCAAAAAAGGGCTACCTGATGGCAGAGCGTGTCTGTTCGCGCCGCCTGACGGGAAATTGAAATAACAGACTGTCCACGAAGAAAGTTGTGTGGATGGGTTTTCGGACAGGAGTTCGATTCTCCTCATCTCCACCATAAAAGAAAAAGGGGTTGCTTTGCAACCCCTTTGGCTTTTATGGCTTGAAAATTACGGTATCAACTCCTGCTCATTTTGCTTGCAAAATGATCATAACGCGCCACTGTGCATTTTATATTTTGCTGCATTTGATGCGCGTTTGAGTTCTGATTCTCCTCATCTCCACCAATAAACAAAAGGAAGGCACGATGTGCC
>JAZQKM010000249.1:0-5091 GCA_045542155.1 Eubacteriales bacterium | reverse complement strand
ATGTAGTCGGCAACTGCAAGAACAGTGCCTGCAGGTCCGTCACCCTTGAGGCTGACGGTAATGGTGTCGGTCTTTTCGCCAAGCATGCAACCCATCAGCGAGGTGATTGTGAGGAGTCTTCCCAGCGTAGCGGTTGCCACGGGGGAAGTATGGTGAATGCGAATGGCCTCGTTTACAATTTCGGTGGAGCGGATGACATGGATACGTGCGCTTCCGTCCGAGGTCATAGCGCGTAAAATAGTCGAAGGCATAACAGTTTCCTTTAAAAGAGTTTATTTTTTGATGGCGCGAGCGGCAAAATACCAACGCTCGCAGGTAGGATCGGGGTTTGAGAAATCAAATCCGCCCCAAACACCGAGCAACTCAAATCCTGCATTGGCAAGGAGCTCCTTAACGGTGTCGAGGTCATAGCATTTTTCTGTTTGATGCTCGTCCGAGCGGCGATAGCGACCGTCTGCATCCTCTTCAAAAAGGGAAAGGTCAAAATCGCAAAGTCCGCTCTCGGGGTGATAAGTGTTTTGCCAACCGCAATAGATGGCAGATTTTTCACCGTCTTCCCATACAATTTCATCTTCCAAGACGTAAGCATTGTTGCCATAGGTGTGTTCGAACTTGTAGGGCGTGTTCATATCAAACAGGAACAGCCCGTTGGGGTCGAGATAATTGTGTGCGGTGGCAAAGCATTGGAAAAGGTCATCGGGGGTGAGTAGGTAGTTTAAACTATCCAAGCAACAAGTCACCGCGCCAACTGTTCCATACAGCTCAAAGGAGCGCATATCCTGCTGCAACCACAGAATATTGTAACGTCCGTCATTTTGAATGAGGGCTTCACCAAGCATATCGGCGCTGCCATCTACGCCTATCATATCATAGCCGCGCGAGGCGAGCTCGAGTGTCATTCTACCCGTGCCACATGCCAAATCAAGCACCAATTCGGGGCGAGAGGGAAGAAAGCGGTCAAAGCATCCTTCAAAAAAATCTGCCCAAGCTACGTAATCAATTTCGGCATTGAGCTTATCGTAAACACGGGCAATAGCCTCATAGCCTTCACACCCGCTCATCAGTGGTGCGCCTTTCTGTTGAGACGGTCCAAAACCTTGATGTAGCCCTCGTTGCCATATTTGATGCAACGGTTTACGCGGCTGATAGTGGCGGTGGAAAGTCCTGTTTGCGAAGCAATTTCGGTGTAGATATGGTTATCCATCAGCATTTTCGCTGCCAAAAGGCGGCGCGACATTTCCTGCAATTCAGAAGCCGTACAAAGGTCCTCTAAAAAATGGCGGCATTCTTCGGGGGTTTGCAGTGTTAGGATACCTTGGCATAGATATTCCAAAAGCTCGTCATTGTTGAGATTTTTCATCGTGAGAATGCTCCTTTGTATAATCTTTCATTATATTTTAACATAAAAATATATAAAAGTAAATATATTAGCACAATTTTCTTTGCAAAAATCCATTATTTGCGGTGGCGAATCCACACTAGCATATCACTTTCACCGCGGTTGGCAAAAGCAAAATAGGGAATGCATTTGATGTGTACTTTTTCGGCGGTGCTTCTCTCTGCATCAAAGTAGAGTGCGGTGTTTTCTTTGAGGCGGTAAGCCGGGAGAGTGACCGAATACAAGCCGTGAAAATCCAATTTCTCTGTTGCTTCTCCGATGGCATCGGTCGATATTTCAATGCGGTTGAGACGTTCACCGTTGTCCACACCCTCGATGCAATAAACAATAGGCCCGCGTGTGAGAGCCATTCTGCCAACGTTGTCGCGCACCATAGGATTGGCGCTGACAAATGAAAGAGAAATGTGGAAATCCAAATTGATAGAGAAATCCTCTCCTACTGCAAAATAAGCGTAGCCGTTGCAAATTTCGGGGGTGACAGATTTTCCGTCAAGAGTTGCCGTCAGCTTTTTGCACCATTCGGGAACACGCAAAGAAATGGTTTTTGCCGTGTAGTTGTGTGCGATGATGCATACCTTGCCCGCGCGCGCGTAATCTTCGATGATGGTGAGTGTTCCGTGAGGGGTGTCGAGCTCTGCCGAGATGTATTGCTCAATGCAAAGCGCATCTCCATCATCTACACAAATATAGTCGCCAAGATGTGCGAAGAAGCGATTGATGTTAGGGGGACAGCAAGAGCAAGAGAATACCTCAACACGCTGTGTTATGGGCAGGCGCGCATGCTGACGGCGAGGAACTGCTACCTCGCGACCGTATTCCTCAAGAGCAATTTCCAATGGATTTTCATAGAAGAAAGACTTGCCGTCAAGGGATGTAGAGGAAAGCATTGCATTGTAGAGCACGCGCTCGCATAGATGCCCATATTTTGCTTGCTTGGAAAGCTTACGCATACGCGATGCGAACATTATCATAGCAACAGCGCAACAGCTCTCGGTATAAGCCGTGCGGTTGGGCAGGTCATAGGGAACAGTAAAGCTTTCGGTTGTCGGTGTAGAACCTACACCGCCCGTGATATACATTTTGCCGTTTGTAATGTCTGAGAACACTTTTTCTAAATTCTCAAACAAGAGGACGTCACCTATCTCTGCGGCAAGGTCAGCCACGCCACTGTAAAGATAGAGTGCGCGCACACAGTGACCGTTGGCACTCTCCAAGTGTCGAATGTCTACGTCATCTTGCGAGCCAAAGAGATTATCTTCGTAAATAGGCTTGTCTTTTTGGTTATTGCCACGCATTTCCAAAAAGAAACGCGCCATATTCAAGTATTTCTCTTTTTGAGTGTGTCTGTAAAGCTTGATGAGTGCAAGCTCAATCTCTTCGTGACCGGGAGTCATAAACCCTGCGGAATTTTCTTTGAGAAATACGCGTTCAATCAGGTCACAGTAACGCTCCATCATTTTGAGAAAACGGTTTTTGCCGGTTGCCTTATGGTAGGCAATAGCAGCCTCAATCAGATGTCCTGCACAATAGAGCTCGTGGCGGTCGCGATTGCTAAAAATGAGGTGCGGGCTGACTTGCTGATGCTCGGAGTTGAGGTATCCGTCCTCGCGCTGTGCGCGCTCCATGCAGTCAATAAGCTCCTCGCAGAGTGCCTCGTGCTCGCGCATACCATCGGGGTCTTGCTCTATGAGGTATGCAACCGCTTCTATCCACTTTGCAACGTCGGAGTCATAAAAGATGTGCGGCTTTTTACCTGTCTCTGTATAGTTAAAGCGCAAAGCATCAAACCGTCCGCTCTCTTCAAATCTTTTTCGCACATTAGAGAGAGACACGTTTTTGTTCAAATCACATCGGTCTTTCCAAAATCCATCCGTCAGAGTGACGGATTCGAAGGGAATAAAATCAGCAGTTTTCATACTTTACCTCCTTTCGGCAAGTGAGCGAATGATCTCGCCCGCCATCAAAAGCCCTGCAACGGGCGGAACATAGGGAAGAGAGGCCGGTGGAATGCGTGCCCCCTCTTCTTCGGTAAGGGGGAGAGGCTTTTTGGCTTCTTCGGTCGAATAAATCACTTTAAGATGTGTGATGCCGCGTGCCTTGAGCTCACGGCGCATCACGCGAGCGAGAGGACAACCGCTTGTTTTGGAAAGGTCGGTGACAACAAAGCGAGAAGCATCCAGCTTGTTACCCGTTCCCATTGCGCTAATAAGAGGTACACCTGCCGCCGCACAGCGAACGGCAAGCTCGATCTTGGCAGATACCGTATCAATGGCATCCGCTACGTAATCAAAATCACAAAGGGGGAAGTCATCGGCATTTTCGGGCAGGTAAAAGACTTGGTGTGTGACCACCTTGCAATCGGGGTTGATGTCGAGAATACGGATTCGCATCACCTCGACCTTGGAAAGCCCAACGGTGGAGTGCAGCGCGATGATTTGGCGGTTGATGTTGGAAAGAGATACAACGTCATTATCAAACAGATGCAGCTCTCCCACACCTGCGCGCGCAAGTGCTTCGCAAACGTAGCCGCCTACGCCGCCAACGCCAAAAACGGCCACCTTCGCCGCCGTCAAATTTACAATTCCGTCCTCGCCCAAAAGCATCGCCGAGCGAGTATGTTCTTCTTTTACCTTCATAGCCTTGCCTCCATAAAAGTTCTGTGCTCATTATAGCAGAATTTTATCTTTTTTGCAAGGGCTTATTTACAAATTAGAAAAAATATAGTATAATATAGGGGATTGAAAACAAGGAGAAGATATTATGACTCGTGACGAACACTTAATCGAGACCTGTGCCGCCTCAAAATCGGTTTTCGAGGGCAAAATTCTGCACGTTTTTGTTGATGACATCAACCTGCCGAATGGAGAGAGGGGCTTTCGCGAATATATCAAGCACATAGGCGCGGTTGCGGTTCTTCCTCTGACCGACGATGGTAAGGTGATTTGTGTGCGGCAATACCGTTATGCTGTGGGGCAAGTGACCACCGAAATCCCAGCAGGCAAGCTCGACAGTCCCGACGAAGATCCTCACGAGGCGACTTTGCGCGAATTGCGCGAAGAAACAGGAGCGCGTTGCAAATCCTTGACCTATCTTGGCACGTATCTTGCATCCCCTGCCATCTTGGATGAGAAGATCAACCTCTATCTTGCTCGCGGCTTGGATTTTGGCGAGACCGACCCCGACGACGATGAATTCATCGACGTTGTGCAAATTCCGCTTGATGAAATGGTTGAGCGCGTTATGCGCGGTGAAATTTTAGATGGCAAAACACAACTCGCAGTTCTTAAGGTGAACGAGCTCTTGCACCGCGAGAAGAACGAGAAATAAGGAGACCGAAACAGTATGACAAAAAGAAACGTAATGATTGATATTCTCACCTCGCGCATTGAGATGAATCTCTCTCTTTTTGCCGAGGAAGCAGAAAACGAAGAAATAGAAGAGGTATCGCAATCCTTTGAGGATATGCTCAAAAATGTGACGGGAGAGATGCCCGAGCCCACCGAGATGCTGATGGAAGGCAGACTTTTGACAAGCACACATCGCGTAGAATTGGTTTACGCGGAAAGCGAATTGACGGGAATGGAAGGCTCTATGACCGCTATTGGCTTTGACCGCGCCAATCCCGACCTTGTATCCATGATTCGCACAGGTCCTGTCCGCACAGCCCTGACCTTTGAAGAGGGCAAACGCCA
>JAZQKM010000248.1:0-4467 GCA_045542155.1 Eubacteriales bacterium | reverse complement strand
ATAATCTTGTCACTCTCTGCCATACTATTTGTAGTATTCTGCAAGGAGGAGAAAGTTATGGATAAACAAATGCAAAAGGTAATCGCAATCGTGGCGGGTTCTGTGGCAGGCGTTGCTGTTTTGGGCGGCGCATTTTATTTGTTTTGGAACAGCAAGCAAGCAAAGGCGATGCGTGCCGTTCACCGCACAAACACGATTTTGCGTCGCGTGGGCAATGTGCTCTGCAAAATTGCCGCCGCAGATGAGGCGTGTGTCTGAGTTCAAAGGCTGTTTTAGTTGGATGCAGAAGGCGTGATCGACTACTCGTAGCCGTATAAGCGTACGGCAGAGAAGGCGAGCGCGACTAAAAAGCCACATAAAAATGGAGAAATCCGTCGAGAATATCTCGACGGATTTCAACCTTAAATAGGAACTTACTATTAAATTTAGTTGATTTTGGGTTGCCTTTTCGTGTGGCTTTTGTTCTGCGCCGAATAAGACAGCCTCAAATTACGCGAACGCGGTTGATTCCTTCAACTGCCGAGATGCGCGCGATGGCATCCTCGGAGGGAGTAGAGGAGACGTCAAGAACCGTATAAGCGTTTTCGCCCTTGGATTTGTTCGTCATATTCTCAATGTTGAGTCCCTCGTCGGCAACAGCCGCGGTGATCTTGGTCAAAATCGAGGGAACGTTCTGGTGCAAAACGCAAATGCGCGCCGCGCCCGAGCGAGGCATTTCTACGTTGGGGTAGTTGACGCTGTTCTTGATGTTACCGTTTCTCAGGTAATCGTCAAGCTGACGAGCTGCCATAACAGCGCAGTTGTCCTCGGATTCTTCGGTAGAAGCACCCAAGTGGGGAATTGCTACTACACCGGGGGTGTTGATGACCTCTTCGGTGGGGAAGTCGGTAACGTATGCCGAAACCTTACCGTCGGCAAGAGCTGCCTTGAGTTCTGCCGCATTGACGAGGTCTGCGCGGGAGAGGTTGATGATCTTAACACCGTCTTTCATTTTTGCAATGCTTTCGGTGCAAATCATATTCTTGGTCTCTTTGGTTGCGGGAACGTGCAGAGTGATATAATCGGCCTTTTCAAAAACCTCATCATAGGTAGCCGCGCGGCTGACGCGGTGATTGAGGTTCCAAGCGCCTTCAATCGAGAGGAAGGGGTCGCAGCCGATAACGTTCATGCCAAGGTGAATTGCGGTGTTGGCAATCTTGCCACCAATCGCGCCAAGGCCGATAACGCCAAGCGTTTTGCCCATCAGCTCGGTGCCTGCAAATTTGGATTTGCCTTTTTCCACTTGTTTTGCAACGTCCTCGGTCAGAGTGTTTGCCCAAGCAATCCCGCCAACTACGTCACGCGCTGCCAAGAGGAGCGCGCAAATAGCCAATTCCTTAACGCCGTTTGCGTTAGCACCGGGAGTGTTGAAAACAACAATACCGCCTTCGGAGCAACGTTCAATCGGAATGTTATTAACGCCTGCACCGGCACGTGCGATAGCCTTGAGCGAGGGAGCGAACTCCATCTCGTGCATCACGGCAGAGCGCACCATAATACCGTCGGGATTTTCTATATTTTCGCTTACGTTGTAGCTATCATCGAGTTGATCGAGGCCAACAGCGGCGATCTTATTTAACAGTTGAATATTCATAACAGTCTCCTTTCAGGGAGTAGGATTTTTTATGCCTTGGGATTTTCAGCGGCAAATTTTTTCATAAAGGCGATCAACGCCTCAACGCCTGCGTAGGGCATTGCGTTATAGATGGAAGCGCGCATACCGCCAACCGAGCGGTGTCCTTTGAGGTTCTTCAGTCCTGCCTTTGCGGCTTCGCTTGCGAACTTCTTGTCGAGATCTGCATCACCGGTAACAAAGGTAACGTTCATGAGCGAACGGCTGTCCTTCTTGACGGGAGCAAAGTAATAATCTTGGTTATCAAGGTAATCGTAGAGCAGATTTGCTTTTGCTACGTTCATCTCCTTCATCTTTTCAAGACCGCCAAGACTGAGGATCCACTCGTAAACGAGCTTTGCAATGTAGATGGGGTAGCAGGGGGGAGTGTTGTACATAGAGTCGTTCTCTGCCATCGTTTTCCATTCGAGCATGGTGGGCATATCTTCTTCTGCATAGTTCAAGAGGTCCTCGCGAACGATGACAAGTGTCATACCTGCGGGAGCCATATTCTTCTGTGCGCCTGCGTAGATAACGCCGAACTTGGAAACGTCGATGGGCTCGGAGATGATGCAAGAAGAAAGGTCGGCAACCAGCGGAATATCTCCCGTATCCGGAATGTAACCGTATTTGGTACCGTAGATTGTGTTGTTGAAGCAGATGTGCAGATAAGCCGCATCGGGGCGGATCATATCGCGGGTGATGGTGGGAACGTGGTCAAAGTTATCATCCTTGGTAGTGGCGATGCATTTGACGTCATAGCCCATCTTTTGCGCTTCCTTGAATGCCTTGCCCGAGAACTGACCGGAAACTGCATAGTCAGCCTTGCCGGTTCTCTTAATGAGGTTCATCGGAACTGCCGAGAACTGTGTGGATGCGCCGCCTTGCAGGAAGAGCACCTTGTAGTTATCGGGAATGTTCATCAGCTTGCGAAGCAGAGCTTCTGCGTCCTTGATGATTGCGTCGTAGTCCGGAGAGCGGTGGGACATCTCCATAACCGACATTCCTGACTCTCCATAGCAGACCATTTCTCTTGCCGCTTGTTCGAGTACAGGAAGGGGAAGCATGGAAGGGCCTGCCGAAAAATTGTAAACTCTGTTCATAATTATTTCCTCCGGAAACAGATTGTTCCAAGTTTTGTATTTCTGTATACACAAATGGAACTTATCAATAATTATATTACATTTTATCGTTTTTGTCAAGACCTTTGCACAATTTTTAGTTATATTTTTATCATTCTTTTGTGGTTGACTTTTTTTCCAAGATGTGCTATAATAAGATGGAAAATGTTTTTTATTCGAGGGATGTATGAAATTGATGAAAAAAGAAACGTGGAAAGCGACTCGCAACGTCCTTATGACCATTCTTGGAACTTTAATATTGACATTTGGAATTTCTGTTTTTTTGTTGCCGTTCAACCTTGTTGTTGGAGGAATGTCAGGAATTGCAATCGTTATTGATGTGCTCATCCCTGCAGAATTTGTTACGGTTGATTTGATCATTACCATTTTGACGTGGTTACTGTTTTTTGTTGGCTTTTTTGTTTTTGGTAAGGATTTTGCGGCAAAAACCTTGGTTTCCGCCATCATCTATCCTATCGGTATTGCTCTTTTTTTGAAGCTTACCGAACCAAACGTGTTGGGCGGTGTGTTTTCTCTTTCGTCGAGTGAATACACGGAGCTGCCAATCATAATTGCCGCAATGGTGGGGGGCGCCTTGGTCGGCGCAGGATGTTCTATCACCTTTTTAAGCGGTGGCTCAACGGGTGGCACCGATATCATCGCGTTTATTCTTTGCAAAATATTCAAGCGTCTTAAAAGCTCAACAGCTATGTTTCTGACAGATGTGATGATTGTTTTGCTTGGCGTGTTTGCCACGAAAAATCTGATACATTCTTTGCTTGGCGTTCTGTCGGCAATGATTAGTGCAATCGTGATCGATAAGATCTTCCTAGGGGGCAATTCTGCATTTGTAGCGCAGATCGTTACCGATCACGGGGAAGAACTTAACCGCGCAATTATAGAGCAGGCAGATAGAACCACAACCATTTTTGAAGCCAAAGGTGGGTATTCCGGCAAGGATAAGAAGATGCTGACTGTTACTTTTAATATACGTCAGTACACCCGTTTGATGGACGTTGTACGCAAGGTTGACCCTGAAGCCTTTGTGACCGTTTGGCGCGCCCACGAAATTCGCGGTGAGGGCTGGACTTGGACAAAATAATAAGACAAGATAAAAAGAGATGACTCGCGAGGAGTCATCTCTTTTTTGTTTATCTGCTTGTAATTAGCCCAACTTAGCCTGGTTGATCTTAATGCCAGGGCCCATGGTGGAAGCGATTACGCAACTCTTAATATATTGACCCTTTGCAGCAGCGGGCTTAGCCTTGATGATTGCGCCGAGCAGAGCATCAAAGTTTTCCTTAAGCTTTTCAGCGCCGAAGGAAGCCTTGCCGATGGGGCAGTGGATGATGTTGGTCTTGTCAAGACGGTACTCAATTCTACCTGCCTTAGCTTCGGTAACAGCCTTTGCAACGTCGGGAGTAACGGTGCCTGCCTTGGGAGAAGGCATGAGTCCCTTAGGACCGAGAACCTTACCGAGACGACCGATAACAGCCATCATATCGGGAGAAGCGATAACAACGTCGAAATCGAACCAGTTTTCCTTGGTGATCTTTTCAACGTATTCTGCGCCGCCTGCGAATTCTGCGCCTGCGTCGAGAGCCTTTTGAACGTTGTCGCCCTTAGCGAAAACGAGAACGCGAACCTGCTTACCGGTTCCGTTGGGGAGAACGAGTGCGCCACGAACCTGTTGGT
>JAZQKM010000247.1:0-3459 GCA_045542155.1 Eubacteriales bacterium | reverse complement strand
TATGGATGCCCTGAGGGGATATGTCCTAAAACAATGATGACGATATACACATGGTGCGAAGTTATTCGATGTGGGGGCGATTTTACATATAGAGGCGAAAAGGAACGATATGAAATAAATATTCCTTGCACAGATGGATGTATACAATTTCATCTTAAGGCTACACCTATTAATCGTGATGAAAACGGAAAACCGCTGCCAAACCTTCCAAGACCGCAAGACTAAAATTTTTTATAAAGCAAAGTAAAAGTAACCCCGACAGACTTAAAATCTGTCGGGGATTTTGTGTGGTTGGGGAAGCCATCCAAGCCGCAAAGAAACTTCTTTATGAGAAACCGTCATTTGAGAAGCGGCTTCCTTCATTATTTTTTTGATTTTGTGTTTGCCAATGGGTTCTGTGTCATTGCTTTTTCAATGTCGGCATTGGAAACGTGCGTGTAAATTTGCGTGGTGTTGAGCTGCTCGTGACCGAGAATTTCCTTGAGCACGCGCACGTCCACGTTGCCTGATTGATACATCAGTGTAGCCGCTGTGTGGCGGAGTTTATGTACCGAATAACGCTTGGATTCGAGTCCTGCAAGCTTGAGATATTTGTAAACCATTGCTTGCACGGTCTTGACACTCATTCGCTGGTCCAAACGGCTCAAAAAGACCGCCTTTGTCTGTACGTGTGAATACTTTTGACTCATACGGGTAATGAGATAATCGGTCAGTGCCGCTTGACAGGCATCGTTGAGGTATATAACGCGCTCCTTGCTTCCTTTACCCATAACGCGGAGCGAGGTCAGGTCGGAGTCGATATCGTTGATGTCAATGCCCACAAGCTCCGACAGACGCATTCCGCAGTTGAGAAAGAGTGTGAGAATTGCATAGTCACGCTTGCGGAATTTGGATTCTTTATCATTGTCAACCGCCGCCAACAGCTTCATCGATTCGGTGAGCGTGAGCACCTTGGGGAGTGTTTTTTGTGCCTTTGGGGAGTCGATGTCGGTGGTGGGATTGTATTCAAGATAGTGACGCTTGTTTACCAAATATTTATATAATGAGCGAATAGCAGAGAGCTTTCGCGCGCGCGCACACCATTGGTTCTCGCGGTCGTCGGTAACGTAGGCAAGGTAGTCGTAAAGGTCTTCGGCTCGAATTTTACCGAGTGCCTCAAGTCCGATGCTTCTGACGTCTATTTTAAAGAATTCTTCGGAGCGGAAGGGAATATCGTTTTCACGTGCTACGAGATAGCGAAAAAAGGTGCGCAGGTCCAATAGATATTCATCTACCGTTTTTTGAGAGCACCCTTGAATGGAACGCTTATATGATGCGTATTCTTGAATGAGGGATGAAAATTCATCCTTTGAAATAATGTTAGCCATAGCAATCCTCCGCTTAACTACTTTTATTATACATTATATCTTGCTTTTTTAGTTGATAAATTGTAAATTTTTGCGATATATAGTTGCATTTAAGCAGAAAATTCGCTATACTATATGCAAATACACAAGCGAGGTAGTATGATGAAAGGATTTTTTAAGAATCATTCCTACGATATGGTAACAATGCTGCTCAATCAAATTGCCATCTCCATGTTTGGCTTCACGTTGGTTCTCGCGGCTATGAAAATCGATAACGATACTCTGCGTAACGTAACGAGTATTTTTTCCACTCTGTTTTATCTCGTTCTCCTGTACATCAAGGCTTGGGATATCGGATTTAAGGATAAGATTTCGGTAGAGCAGGGTAAAAAGGCAAATAATCCTTTGCGCGGTGCGCTGATTTCTCTCTGCGCCAACGCTATCAACTATGTTTTTGCCCTTTTTGTAATGTTGCGCGCACTGTTGCCAAATGTTTCCTTCATTACTTCTATCGGTGACGTATGCCAAGCAATTTCCGTATTTCTCAACGGAATGTACACAGGACTTTTGGTCAATCAAGTAGGTGGCGCGGCCCTCAATTCCTATTGGTTCAGCTTTTTCATCACCCCAATTCCCGCGATTCTTGTTTGCGGATTGGCATATTATTTTGGTTTGCACGACGTGAAATACACGGGATTTTTCCACAAAGATCAATATCCCGAGAGTGACCGCGCGTCCAAAAGAAAGGATTAAATAGTGATAGAAAATTTGATTTTTGACCTCGATGGCACCATTGTTAACTCCTATCCACACTTTGTGAAGTGCTTTATTGCCGCGTGCGAAAAGAACGGCATCGACGTTCCGTATGACCGCGATACAATTTATAAAATGTTGAAAATTACCGTCCCCGATGCGTATCGAAAGATGGATGTTGAGCATAAGACGACCTACGAGCAGTTTTATGCCGATTACGTTGCTATTTACTCCGAGCATTACACCGAGCAACCGGGATTTGCGCAAACGATTGCTCTAATTCGCAAGGCAAAGGAGGCAGGCAAGAAGAACTACATTTATACTCACACAGGCCCTATCGCAAAGGAAATTCTTGCAAACATTGGCATTTTGGATGAGTTTGAGTTCGTGTTAGATGCTTCTTATCCGTTCCCAATGAAGCCCGCACCTGATGCGCTCCTGTTTTTGGCAGAGAAGTGCGCACTTGACCCAAAGACTTGCCTGATGATTGGCGACCGCCCAATCGATGCCTTGGCAGGAATGAACGCCGGGATGCTCGGCTTTTTGTGGGATGAAGATGACCTTTACCCCGATGTAAAGGTTGACTATCGTTGTAAAGATATCACCGAGGTTGCTAAAATTGTTGGAATATAAAAAGAAGGACAGAGACGAAAAATCTCTGTCCTTTTGTAATGTAGGGGCGTTCATTGAACGCCCGCGGGCAACCACTGGTCGCCCCTACAAATTTGTTTTTATGGTAGGTAAAACCTGCTTTATGGAAAGCACCCCTTCGGGACTTTTATTTTTTATGATGATTATCTCAAAGCTCAACGTCTATATACAGCGGATAATGATCGGATATCTTATCGAAATACTCATCGGTGAGTCTGCGGAAGTAGTTTATCTTCACCCCGTCACCGTTTTTGAGCATAATATGGTCGATAGCCTGATCAAAGGTGCCCATATCAACTCGCTTGTAACCGTCTCCGCCGCACGGATGATGTCCTCTTGTCGAATCGGAGTCACCGAGCGCGAGATAGTGTACCTCTTTCCAGCCTGCCCACTCTGCCGCCTTCAGCGCATAGGATGACATTACTGCATTGAAGTCGCCCATAAGGAATCCCGGGCAGGAATATTTCGCCATTACCTCGTCCATTTTGGCAGAAGCCTGCATTATCTGATAGGCACGCGCCTCATCCGAGCCCTTTTGATAGTTTACCGCCGTCGGATTTGAAGACATCCACCAGAGATGAGTCGTCATAAGTGCAAAGGTATTACCGTCTTTTCTGTCTTTGAAAACACCGTATGCGTACGATTTCGTTTCATAGTTATTGAATTTACCCTCATAGCCCGGAACGTCTTCAGAATAACGGAAAAATCC
>JAZQKM010000246.1:0-12394 GCA_045542155.1 Eubacteriales bacterium | reverse complement strand
GAAAGCTCCAAAAGATCCTCGGGGCCCTTGCCCTGCAGGGTCTCAATGGCTTCTACCACCTCAAGGGAGTTACCAACGGCATAGCCGAGCGGTCTATCCATATCGGTGATAAGTGCGCTGATGCGCTTGCCGGCTCTCTTGCCGATGGCTACCATCAACTTTGCCAGCGTGCGGCTATCCTCTACACTCTTCATAAACGAGCCACTACCCGTCTTGACGTCAAGGACGATGCAATCATCGTCGGCAGCAAGCTTTTTGCCCATAATGCTCGAGGCAATGAGCGGCATACTGTCAACCGTTGCGGTAACGTCGCGCAGAGCGTAAAGCTTTTTGTCGGCGGGTGCGAGGGTTGCGCTCTGCCCTACAATGGCAATGCCCGTCTCGTTGACGATGCGCTCGAACTCACTAACCGCCAAGTCGGTGCAAAAGCCGGGGATGGCTTCGAGCTTATCGACTGTTCCGCCCGTATGGCCAAGTCCGCGACCGCTCATTTTTGCGACGGTGAGACCAAGAGACGACACAATGGGAGCGACAACAAGACTTGTCTTGTCGCCAACGCCGCCCGTCGAGTGCTTATCGACGCGCAGTCCCTTGATGCCCGAAACATCGAGCTTTTCGCCCGAATCGCGAACCGCGAGGGTGAGCTCTGCGGTTTCTTCGTCATTCATACCGCGAAAATAAATCGCCATACAAAGCGCGGCGGCTTGATAATCGGGGATAGAACCGTTGGTGTATCCCTCTACAAAAGCGCGGATCTCCTCGGCGGACAAAACGCCGCCGTCACGCTTCTTTTTAATTACGTCGTACATTCTCATAGGTTCATACTCCTTTCAGGTCAGAAGGACCAAAGGATGTGGGAAGCAAATTCTCGAGAGTAAACACCTTTACTTCTTCGACCGTTCCCAAAAGGATACGAAAGTCGGAAGTGCAGAACTCGCGCAGAACCTGACGGCAAACACCGCAGGGAGCGCAGAATCTGCCCTTTTCGCCCGCAGGGCCGCCAATCACAGCGATGGTAGCGAATTCTCTTTCCCCCTCGCTAACGGCCTTAAAAACGGCTGTACGCTCGGCACAGTTGGTGGGGGTGTAGGATGCGCTCTCAATGTTGCAACCCGTATATACCTTGCCGCTCTTTGTTAGGAGTGCCGCTCCTACGGCAAAGTTTGAGTAAGGCGTGTAGGAATAGGCACGTGCCTCTTCGGCAAGACGCATCAGTTCAAGATCTGTCATTGCTTATTCCCCTTTCGCAACGTTCTGATAAAAGCTTTCTCCCGCAATGCCGCCATCGGTAATGCCAAAGGCTTCGAGGACGGTAGCGCCAATATCAGCAAAGGTACTCCTCGTACCAAGGTCAACACCCTCGCGGATGCTCTTGCCGAAAATCAGCATAGGCGTGTGCTCGCGCGAGTGGTCGGTAGAGGGCGTTGCAGGGTCACAGCCGTGGTCGGCAGTGATGATGCAAATGTCATCCTCGCCCATTCTTTCGGCAAAGCCACCGATCCAAGCGTCAAACTCAGTCAGAGCCTGCGCGTAGCCCGCGATGTTGTTGCGGTGACCGAATACCATATCAAAGTCAACAAGATTAGTAAAGCAAAGTCCTGTAAAGTCGCGCGCAAAGATCTCGTCGGTCTTAGCCATACCGCCTGCGTTGTTGGGCGTGGGGTTGCTTTCGCTAAATCCCTTGCCTGCAAAGATGTCATAGATCTTGCCTACGGAAATGGTAGCAAATCCACGCTCTGCAAGAACGTCGGCAATAGTCTTTGCAGGGGGCACGAGCGAATAGTCATGACGGCGAGGGGTACGCGCATAAGGGTGCTCGCCCGTAAAGGGACGCGCAATGACACGTCCTACTGCGTGCTCGCCTGTGAGAAGCTCGCGTGCGATCTCGCAATAGCGGTAAAGGTCTTGTATAGGTACAATATCCTCGTGCGCGGCGATTTGGAATACGCTATCGGCAGACGTATAAACAATAAGTGCGCCGGTTTTGCAATGCTCTTCGCCATAGTCGCGAATAACATCTGTGCCGGAATACGGCAGATTGCAAATGGTCTTTCTGCCCGTTCTCGCTTCAAACTCTGCAATCAGGTCAGCGGGAAAACCGTTTGGGTACGTGGGGAGCGGTTGCGGGGAAACGATGCCCGCAATCTCCCAGTGCCCAATGGTAGTATCCTTACCCATAGACATTTCACGCATACGCGCAAAGGATGCCTTGGGAGCATCTACGCCGCCTCCAACACCCTCAATGTTGAAAAGTCCCAACGCCTCAAGGTTCGGGCAGTGAAAATTAGGATGGTTGCGAATAGCGCCAACGGTGTTGCTGCCCGCATCGCCAAAATTGGCGGCGTCGGGAAGCTCTCCAATACCAACGCTATCCAACACAATTAAAAATACTCTTTTGGTCATAGCAGTTTCTTACGCCAAATTGAGCGCGATCTTCATCATTGCAGTGAAGGAATTTTGACGCTCTTCGGCGGTTGTATTCTCCTCGGGATAAATAAAGGAATCGGAAACGGTACAAATGCAGAGGGCTTTCTTCCCTGCTCTTGCGGCATTACAGTAAAGTGCAGCGGATTCCATTTCAACGCCAAGTACACCCATTTTTGCCCAATCCATACCGGAGTTTGCATCATCGTAGAAGGTATCGGACGAGAAGATGTTACCTACCTTGTAGTTCACGCCTGCTTTTTCGCATTCTTCAACTGCTCTGCGAACAAGGTCAAAGTCGGCAATGGGAGCAAAGGTGCCGGGCAGCTTGTATTGCATTGCATAGTTGCCGTTGGTGCAAGCACCCATAGCAACGATGATGTCGCGCGCGTGCAGGTCGGGGTGGAAGGAACCGCAGGTGCCTACGCGAATGATGGCATCAACATCATAGAAGTTGAACAGTTCATAGGAATAGATGCCGATAGAGGGCTGTCCCATACCGGAAGCCATAACGGTCACCTTTTTGCCGTTGTATTCGCCCGTATAGCCGTGAACGCCACGAACGTCGTTAACAAGTACAGGATTCTTCAAAAACGTTTTTGCAATAAACTCGGAACGCAAAGGATCACCGGGCATCAGCACGGTCTTTGCGATATCTTCTTTTTTAGCGGAAATGTGGGGAGTCGGAATAGCCATAGTAGTTCTCCTTTCAAATATTAGTATCCACCGTTGTCGGTGTTTTTGATAATTTTTACAACGCGGCTGGTGCCAAGACGGTCGGCACCGAGGTTAATGAAATCCTCAGCATCCTGCAAGCTTGCAATGCCGCCTGCTGCCTTGACTTTAACGTTCTTGCCTACGTTTGCACGCATCAAAGCTACGTCCTCGCGAGTAGCACCTGCGGTGGAAAAGCCGGTAGAGGTTTTGATGTAGTCCGCACCCGATTCGGTAACGATGCGGCACATACGGAGTTTTTCGTCCTCATTCAGAAGACAGGTCTCGATAATGACCTTGAGAATCTTATCGCCGCAAACTGCCTTAATGGCGCGAATCTCTTCAAGGATTTTGTCATCATTGCCTGCCTTGAGGTCACCTACGTGAATGACCATATCGATTTCGTCTGCGCCCTCGCGCAGAGCCTCGGCGGTCTCAAAGCATTTTACAGCGGTGGTACTGTCGCCATTCGGGAAGCCGATAACGGTGCAGATAGCAAGACGGTTGCCTACGTATTCTTTGGCTTGCTTTACGTAGCACGGGGGAATGCAAACCGATGCGGTTTTGTATTTCATGCCGTCGTCACAAATGGCGCGGATCTCCTCCCATGTTGCGGTTTGCAAAAGCAGGGTGTGGTCGCAACGCGCTAAAATTTCGGTTATATTCATAAATATAGCCTCCTTAATCATATTTTTCCATCTTTATTTTACCATTTTTATATAAGAATTGCAATACCTTGTGCAAAAAAAGCTACGCGAAACACCATTTTAGGGCAACAAAGGGAGACCTTTTCAGGTCTCCCTCATTATTGGTGTGTTTTTTAGTCGTTATTTTCGGTGCGACCGAAAATGTAATTGAAATCACTATCGCCCAAACCGAACAGTTTACCAAGGTTGGTCAGATCGTTTTCGTCCTGTGCCTGATCCTCAGATTCTTCGTAGTGTTCCTTCATTGCGTCCAGAAGCTCTTGCTTATCTTGGCCCTCATCTTCTACCATCATATCGTGCAAACCGAAGGGGTCTTCTTCAAGCGTTCCGTTCTTGCTATTGTTATCCAGAGAATGCTTGAGAGATTCGGATGCCATAAAGGTATCAACAGTATCTTTAGCGGACTTACCCATTACACTGGTATCGGGGTCATCGCCGAATACGGTCTGACCGGTAGTCTCACCGCTGTTAGCTCTATCACTTGCACCGGTAACGAGTGTCATAACGTCGTTGAGTGCTGCAGCTTCTTTTTCACACTCTTCCTCGGTCATATCAGCACTGCCCATATAACCAAATACATCGGAGATCAGAGGAGCTGCCGTTGCGGATTGTTCTGCGTCAAGGCCGTAGTCCTCTGCCAATCTATCCTCGGTGATGTAGGACTCAATCATTCCTGCCGTTTGAGGATTCAAATCCTTCAATACTACTTCGAGGTCAGGTTGAGACATACCGCCCTCGGAGCCCGAGTTCATGTTTTGGAGAACGTCCATTGTGTTGGAAATGGTCTTAAAGGTCTTTTCGTAGTCAACGGGATCACCGTTTGCGTTCTTTACCGTACCCTTAACACCGAGTTGAGTTGCGGTGCTGATGTCCATTTTGGCAGCATCTCTTACCATAGAGGATTGAATGATAGCGATAAAGAGGTTGGTCGTTCGCTCCTCACCAACGGATGCAGAGGTGTTCAGAGAGTTCAAAATAGCACCTACGGAAGTTGCCATAGTACCGATGTTGATTTCTTCACCGGAAACGTCATTCAGCAAAGTGCCTGCTTGGGCAAAGATGCCGCCAATCGCTTGTGCCTCATTTGCAGCATCAAAATCGCCAACGCTGTCGACGTCAATTACAACGTCTTCCATAAAGATCAGGAGAGACTTCGCTCTCAGAGTTGCAGCGCTTTGGAGAGCAACGGTGTTGGCAAAAGTAGAAGTAGAATAGAACTTCTTTTGAATAGCGTAGTCGTACTTGGGATCTTCGGTGCTATCAACGAATATAGCATCAAGATTCTTCTTAAGCTTTACGGGGCCAACGGACTCTTCTTCACCGTCTACGATGATTTCTACGCCTTCTACAATCACTTTGTAAAGATCGCTTTCGGTGGTACCGAGCATTGCCTCTGCCTCGGTTGCGAGGAGAGCTTTAATAGCTTCTGCATCCTTCTTAGCGTCAAGTGCGGAAAGGTTATAGATCATTCTTGCCAAAACAGCGGGAGCACTGTTTGCATTTTCTGCGTTATCGGCAACATCGGGAGTGCCAAGTTGGTCAGCGCTTGCAGCAAACGCGACAAAGAAGCCTTCAACTTCGGCAGCGGTGATTTCCTCTTCACCCGCCTCGTTGATGATGCCTTGAATCATTGCAACGGAGTAAAGGTGGATTACTTGCTTATCGACAGCAATACCTGCTTTGTCGAATGCATCGGTGAGTCTGAGGGAAAGTTGTCTCACCATGTTTACATCGTCAAGGGCCTTTACGCCGTTGAGGTCGGCAGCGATGGTGTCCATCAGTTCATTGTAAACTGCTTCCTCATCTTCCTTAACCGCTACCGCGTTTGCAATAGCCTTAATACCAATGTTGGTAACCTCGGGAATGAGGCACTTCATACTACTGTTTTCGCCCAAAACAAGAATAACGTTTTGAACAGTGGTACCACCTGCAAGCTCATCCATCAAAGCGTCCACGTCGTCCATGTTTGCTAACACGCCGCCCTTAATGAGCTCTCTTGCCATCTTACCAACGGTTTTGAGGTCAGCACCAAATTTGTCGGTATCCTTGGCGTCATCGTGTACGATAGTAAGTGTTTTGGAAACAAGACCGCCAAACATTTCGTTATCTGCCATAGGCATATCTGCCTCGCCGTTAACCATATCGTCGGTCAGGAAGTAAACCGCCTCGGAAGCGATGGCGGTAAGGCACTTAGAATCGGTCAAGGAATTGATAGCAGCAACAAGGCTATCTGCTTCGGCTTCACCGTAGCTACCGGGTGCACCTTCTTTGACCAGGGGCATAATGTTGTCTACCAAATCAACGATTGTATCCAACTCGTCCTTCAAATAAACAACCTCGCCCTCAACGGTAAAGGAAGTCATTTCGTCAATCAGCATATCTCCGCCAAGTGCACGGAACAGCTGAACAGCGGTGCCATCGGTGATAGGCTTCAAATAGTCTTCGGAAACCATTTCGATGGTGTCTTGTGTTCCGTCGTCGATAGCATCTACACTTGCAACGACACCGACAACGTCATCGGCCAAACCGCCGTAGAAGGCTACGGGAATCAGGATAACGAGCAGTGCCAAAGTAGAAGAAATTGCAGACCACGCAATGCTTTTTGCCGTTGCGTAGGGAATGTCCCTCTTATTGCTTCTTTTGATAGCTCTACCTGCAAAAATCAAAATGAACAGATAGATGATACCGGTGATCAAACGGAAAACAAGGTACAAAATTACAAAAATCAAAGGAGAGATCAACGCCACGGGCAACCCAACGATGAACTCAAGCAACAAGTCGGAGGAATTGACAAGACCTGCTACCTGTTCCGGAAGCGCGGGGACCGCGGGCAGCAATATGCCCTTAACAAAGTCCGGCTCAATAACAATGCTCTTGAGAACGATTGTGCCAACAAGAGCCAAAACCATAGATGCAATTACGCAAATGCTCTTGATTCTTGTTTTTGCCAGCTTGCGGATAAATACCGACCAAAGCACACTAATAGCAACAATCAGGAGTAATGCACCAGCAAAAATCATATCCATAACGATATCTCCTTTTGGTTTGAAAATCTCTTTGACAATGAAAGTGTCATACATACATAATAGCACAATTACCGTGCATTTGTCAAGCAAAAAAAGGAAAATTGCACAAACAATCTTCCTTTTTCTTTTATTTTATATCAAAAACATCTGCAACCGCTTCCAAAAAGCCCAAGAATTTCCTTTTAGCGTTGTGAAAGCAGAACATGTTTTTTTACAGAAGCCAAAAACCACGCCGCAAAAGGACAAAGAATCCCCGCCAAAAGCCACAAGCTCTCCGCACTGAGTAACACACCCAATACCCCCGACATCGCGCAAAGGCTCATCAAAATATCGGTGCATTCCGCGTGTGAGATGCCTGCCGCAAAAACACGGTGATGCAGGTGTGCTCGGTCGGCACGAAAAGGACTGTATCCGTGCAAAATGCGACGTGCGACAGCACTGAAAATATCAATAATGGGATATGCAAAGATAAAAAGAGGCGCAAGAATTGAAAGGTCTATACCGTTTTTAAACAATGGCAGGGACAACATTCCCAAGGCAAAGCCCAAGGCTTCGGAGCCGCAGTCTCCGGCAAACACGTGCGCAGGATAGCGATTGTAAATACGAAAAGCAATGCAAGCCGCCATTAAATAAAGCGCGACAATGCCGAAAATCCCCTGCCCGGCAATAAAAAAGCAAGCACCGAGCATAAGACATTCGATTGCTCCGCATCCACACAAAAGCCCGTCCATTCCGTCAATAAAATTGTGTGCGTTAACAAGGAGCACTACCCAAAAAACCGCAGCGGCTGCCCATATTCCCTTGGCAATTCCGCTCCCAAGAACTGCCGCTGTTGCAGTAGCCGTTTGAAACAAGAGCTTGGGCAACACACCGAGACCGAAAATATCGTCGGCAAGCCCTACAAGCACCATAATTCCACATCCAAACGCGAGACAGGTTAAAAAAATATCCCACTCATTCAAAACCGCCAAGCCAAGCAAAAAGGCAACAAAGATTGCCACTCCCCCATCGCGCGGAATACTTCTGCGATGCATACGCCGCCCATCCAATGGCACATCAACAGCCCCTATGCGCCAAGCAAGACGAATGACAATTGGGGTAAGAACGTAACACAAAAGAAAAACAAACAAGCCAATGATAACGTACATACAAAAACTCCTATCCGTACTTCAAAAAAATAAGAGGAAAACCCATTACGGATTTTCCCCTTGTTTTGGATGCGTTATACAATAAACGGAATTTTTTACCGAATTTGCACAAAACCCAGCTTTTTTTGAATTTTGAAAAGCGTACGGCGTGCGTAATAGGATGCTTCCTCTGCGCCACGCTTCATTTGCGCTTCAAGACCTGTTTTATCTGCCATCAATTCGGCAAAACGAGCCTGAACGGGAGCCAATGCATCGGCGGTCGCCTCACCTACGGCGAGCTTGAAATCTCCATAACCCTTGCCTGCGAATTCGCGCTCGATTTCATCGTAATTCTTACCCGTAAAGCAAGAATAAATGGTCATCAAGTTGCTCACACCGGGCTTATCCTCTGAGAAACGCACCTCGGCTTCGGAGTCGGTCACAGCTCTCTTGAACTTGCGGATAATGGTATCCTTATCATCGAGAATATAAACGACCGCGTTGGTGTTTTCATCTGACTTGCTCATCTTTTTGGTGGGTTCAGCCAAGGACATAATCTTTTTGCCACTCTTTGCCATAATGGGCTCGGGAACAGTAAAGAGATCGGGATAGATTTGGTTGAGGCGGTTTGCAATGTCACGGCAAAGCTCAACGTGCTGCTTTTGGTCAACGCCTACGGGTACAACGTCGGTTTGGAACAAGAGAATATCTGCCGCCATCAATACGGGATAAGTGAAAAGACCTGCGTTGATGTTGTCGGCATGCTTTGCACTCTTATCCTTAAACTGCGTCATACGGGAAAGCTCGCCAAACATGGTGAAGCAGTTGAGGAGCCATGCAAGCTCTGCATGCTCGTGCACCATAGACTGCACGTAAAGCGTATTCTTTTCGGGGTCAAGACCGCACGCCATATAAAGCGCCAAGGTTTCATAGGTGCGACGGCGAAGGTCCGCAGGATTTTGGCGCACCGTAATAGCGTGCTCGTCTACTACACAGTAAAAGGTTTTATAATTCTGTGAAAATTCGGCAAAATTCTTAATGGCACCAAGGTAATTTCCAATGGTCAGGTTGCCACTGGGCTGTACGCCCGAAAAGCAAACCTTTTGTTCTCCAAACATAAATTTTCATCCTTTCTGGGGTTTTGTTTCTATCATTTTATCATACCCTGCTCTTTTTTACAAGTACCCTTTGCAAAAAAAATCACTTTTTGCTAAAATCTTGCCAAAAAGAATCGGCGCAGACGGTACCCGTCTGCGCCGAAAAAGCATTTTTATTTTGTTTCGGTCTGCATATTTGCGGGGAGATATTGATATGCTTCCATCCACAAATAGTAGATACCGTAAGGAGAATAGAAGATAGGACGGTATTCATCGGCCTCTTTAGTAGCGCCGCTACCGATCTTAGAAAGACCTTCTCTCACCTCTTCCATCGTGCCATGATTAGTAATATGTGTAAGCTGATAGAAGAGCTCGCCAAAATTCGTATAGCAAAAAATAGACGGATTATCCCTGAGTCTGATAAGGTCGTCGATTTCTTTATCGAAGGCTTCTGTATCCGTTTCGCTGGGGAAATTGGTAACGCCGGAAAGTTGCTTCTCTGTATTCAAAAGCAGACTCAAATAGGCAACTCTTCTCTCAAGCATTTCCATCGACGTGCATTTGTTCAAAAGGTCTACTGCAACGTCATTCAATTCTTTCATGTACTTGACAAGCTCGGTGTTCAGCATACCGCAAACGTCATAATCGATGGGGGTTGCGATTTCAACCAAAGCTTCTCCTTTTTCGTACGTGAATTCACCGGTAACAGGACCAACCGTCAACTCTGTCTCTGTCGTTTGACCAACACTGTAAGCAATAGATACGTCAGCGCCCTTTGCAACCTCGAGGGTAACATAATACAGCGAATATCTCTTACCGGGTCTTACACCGGGGTCACCGTAGTTGGAAGGATTTTTAATTTCGCCTGTGTGTTCACGTTCATCGTAGTTCACCATAAGGGTGAATTTACCGTTACGCAAAGAAGGAACAACATCAATCAGCGTTGCATATTCCATATTTCTGCGGTAAAGTACGAAGGTGTGGTAATCCTTTTCTTCGCTGGATTCGGTATCTACCCAATGAAGTCCCAGATTTTCTTTCTTTGTTTCTGCCTTTTCGAGCATGACTCTAAGTTCGTTGTAAATAGCCTTGTTCTCGTAGAAGTCACCAACAAAAAGATCACCGTAAACGTTCAATTTGTAGGATTCTGTTTCATAAAGATCAAAATCATACTTTTGGGTCTTGTAGTCAAAAACTTCAGTGTAGATGCACTCTGTGCGAGAATTTTCATCCTCTCCACCCTGTTTGTTAAGGACTCTGTTTACAACCTTGTAGGGAACCTCAATCTTGGCATCGCCTTCGGTCTTTACGTACTTGGTGGGGCAAAGGTCGTAAACCATTGTCAAGGTGTAGCCGTAATTAACAGGAAGCTTGCTATCCTCGGTATAGATGTAAGTATTGGTACGGAAGAAGCCGCCACTTTCTTTAGGCTCTTCTACACTCTCAACGCTGAAGCGGTAGGAACCGCTATTGTTGTAGAAATACAAAATTTCATCGTTTTCCTTGCTGTCGGTTACTTGACGGCTGCGGAAAACGTAAACACCCTTACCTGCCTCATCACACTTCTCGAGCCAAGCACTCAAAACTTCGTCCTCGGCAAAAGCAGCCTTGCTCAAATTCGAGCGGAAGGTAGTGCTATACATCTTTGTAACAGGTACGGTTGTGGGAATACCGAACTGGGTAGCGGTTGCGGCATACTCTGCGAGATTGAAGCCAAGCAAAGGTTCTACCAAGGAGTCTCTGTTTTGCTTTTTGCCGTTTGCCCAAATAGCGGTGTCCATATCCTCTTCGTCAAGCATGTGTGCCAAGAAAGCATTACCGGTTGCGTAAATATCCATCACATACTCGTTGCCCTTCTTGTCAGCGTTGCGCTTTACGACTTTTACATTCTCGCCATCTTCGGTAACGGTCTTTTGAATGGTGTAGTGTTGACCTTCAATACCGTATTGCAGCAAATTGCGAATTTCGGTGTTTGTGTTCAAATAGGTGATAATCTGCATGCTGCGTTCAACGTTGAGAGTAGTCTTTGCAACAGCAAACATATTACCGTAAATATCTTCGGCAGTAGCTTGAGGATAAGCTACGGGAACAGCATAGTACTCTACGCCGGTCTCGGGATCTACGTAGTTACCCTTTTCATTCAGAGCAGCCAAGGTTCCCTTTACAAACTTAATGCCGTATTGGTCATAGGTTTGATCCTTGTTATCTTCGTTTCTAAAGAACACGATCTCTTTGCCTTCACCGGCATCCTCATAGTATTTGTCACTGCTTGCATCATACTTGAAGCGGTAAGCGGCCTCCAGGCGATACTCATTGAGTGCGAGGTAGTGCTTTGTGAACTCCTCGTTTTCGAACAAGCTTTGAACACCTACAATATTTTGACCGCGGTTGGGTTGGAGATCAAACAAAGGAGTACCGAAAATAGAGAACTCTTCGTTACTGATGGCATAACTTTCGGGATCTACATTCCAATAGTAAGCCAACTGTGCGAGGCACTCTTCGTAGGTTGCATCAATGGGAAGCAGATCCTCGGAGCCATAACGAGCAATTTGATCGATGAACTGATAAACGTACTCGTTAGCAAAGCTCTTAATAGAACCTCTTGCAAGGTGCCCTTGCAAGGAGTATTTATCCATCAATTCCTTGTTGAGACACATATAGGTGTACTCGCCGATGGGGTTGTTGTTGGGGATAGCGTAGGTTACGCCCTTTTCCTGAACAGCGGAAAGAAGTGTGGGAGAAACAAACTCCTTAATTTTTTTGGCATCACCCTTGAGAGCCTCATCAAGAGAAGCAAGCCAATCGCCTTCGCGAAGCTTATTGTACATTTGCTGACCGGACATCAAAAGATTTCCTTCGCCGTCCTTTACGTCACCGATGTAAATGATATCTACCTGATTTTCCAATACAACCGGGTAGTTATCGCGGTACATACCGTGCTCGTCGGTAACGATTTCTTCAACTGTTGTTCCCTCGCCTTCGGCAGTGGTTCCGGTCTCAGCGGGTTTGCCGGCATTTTGCTGTTTCTTATTTTCTGCAAACGCTTCCATCGCAGTTGTCAGCTTGGAAAAATACTCTTCCTCGCTGAGGTACTGGATCTCAAGCTGCGTCTTATACTTTGTTCTGGTCAAAGCGTTGATTGCTGCGGTAACGTCAGTGCGGATCTCCTCGGACACAGGGGACTCGGAAACGATCCACATTGTGAGCGTCATGTTACTTGCAACCTTTGCTTGTTCCAACTCGTTCTTCGCGTCTTCTTCCGAATCCTCGGCACAACCTGCCAAAAAGACGGAGAGCAT
>JAZQKM010000245.1:0-7604 GCA_045542155.1 Eubacteriales bacterium | reverse complement strand
AATTCCCTACAAGATTTATTTGGAAGAAAGCGAAATGCCGCGCAACTGGTACAACGTGCGCGCCGATATGGCAAAAAAGCCTGCTCCTCTGCTCGACCCCCAAACGGGCAAGCCCATTACAGCAGAAGCTCTGGGCAAGGTCTTTTGCGAGGAGCTCGTCAAGCAGGAGCTTGACGACACCAATCGCTACATTCCCATCCCCGAGGAAATTCTCAACTTTTATAAAATGTACCGCCCTGCTCCGTTGGTTCGCGCTTACTGTCTTGAAAAGAAGCTCGGCACCCCCGCGCACATTTACTACAAGTTTGAGGGCAACAACACCAGCGGCAGCCACAAGCTCAACTCTGCTATCGCGCAAGCGTACTATGCAAAAGAGCAAGGTCTCAAGGGTGTTACCACCGAAACGGGTGCCGGTCAATGGGGTACTGCCCTTTCGATGGCTTGCTCCTACTTTGGACTTGACTGCAAGGTGTTTATGGTCAAATCCTCTTATGAGTTAAAGCCTTTCCGCCGCGAGGTCATGCGCACCTACGGTGCAAGTGTAACGCCCTCCCCTTCCGAGACCACGCGCGTAGGACGTCAGATTCTCGAAGAATTTCCCGGCACGACGGGAAGCTTGGGTTGCGCCATCTCCGAGGCGGTTGAGGTAGCATCCGAAAACGAGGGCTACCGTTACGTGCTTGGCAGCGTTCTTTCGCAGGTTATGCTCCATCAATCGGTTATTGGTATGGAAACCAAGGCAGCTCTTGAAAAATACGGCGTGAAGGCTGACGTCATCATCGGTTGTGCCGGTGGTGGCTCGAACTTGGGCGGCCTTATCGCTCCCTTTATGGGTGAACAGCTGCGCGGCGAAGCGAATTATCAATTCATTGCCGTTGAACCCGAAAGTTGTCCTTCCCTCTCGCGCGGAAAGTACGTTTACGACTACTGCGACACTGGTCGCATTTGTCCTCTTGCCAAGATGTACACTCTTGGAAGCGGTTTTATTCCTGCTGCTACGCACGCGGGCGGCTTGCGCTTCCACGGTATGAGTTCTGTTCTCTCCGAGCTCTATGACGAGGGCTTGATGGAAGCACGCACAGTCAAGCAGACAGAGGTCTTTGCCGCTGCCGAGTATTTTGCTCGCATTGAGGGTATTCTGCCCGCTCCCGAAAGCTCTCACGCCATCAAGGTAGCGATGGACGAAGCTATCAAATGCAAAGAAACAGGAGAGGAAAAGGTCATCGTCTTTGGCCTGACCGGCACCGGTTACTTTGATATGATGTCCTATGAAAAATTCCACGACGGCAAAATGATTGACTACGTCCCCACCGACGAAGAAATCGCTCAAGGTCTTTCCAAAATACCGAAAATTTAAGAGTTTTTTGTGGGGGAACTTTTTGCAACAAGTTCCCCCACACCCCTTCAAAAACTCTCGCACAAATATAACAAAATAAATTTGTTAGTTTGCAAACAGACAGTAGAGACGCGCGCCAAGCGTCGCGCCTTGCTATCGCGAGCGGCTAGGCACCTCCAAGACCCTATCCGCTAAGAGAGTTGATTTGCGATTAAAATAAGGGATAGCATCTGCTATCCCTTTGCTATATTATTTTTTGAAGAGAGGAGTTGAAAGGTATCGCTCTCCCGTATCGGGCAACAAGACGGCAATCCGTGTGCCGCTTGGCATCCGTTTTGCAAGTTCGGTGGCAGCGTGGAGCGCTGCGCCCGATGTGATACCTACGAGGATTCCCTCGGTAGTAGCAAACGTTCTTGCTGCGCGGTATGCGTCCTCATCGGTTACGGTGATAACCTCGTCATAGACGGTTCTATCAAGGTTTTCGGGAACAAAATTTGCACCGATTCCCTGCAAGCCGTGCTTGCCTGCATATCCTTTGGAAAGCAGAGGTGAGGTTTGCGGCTCAACCGCAACAATGCGGCAGTTCGGATTTTGTTCCTTGAGGTAACGTCCAACACCCGAAAGTGTTCCGCCTGTTCCAACACCTGCTACGAAGGCATCGATGCAACCGTCGGCATCCTCCCAAATTTCGGGGCCTGTGGTGATACAGTGCGCCTTGGGATTGGCCGGATTATCGAACTGCGACGGAATAAAACTATTTTCAATCTCGCTTGCGAGTTCTTTGGCTTTGGCTACCGCGCCTTGCATTCCAAGAGCCCCTTCTGTTAGAACGATTTCGGCGCCATAGGCGGAAAGAAGCGCGCGACGTTCTGCACTCATGCTATCGGGCATAGTCAAAATCAAACGGTATCCGCGGCGAGCGCAAAGAGCGGCAAGACCGATACCTGTATTTCCGCTTGTGGGCTCGATAATAGTTGCGCCCTCTTTGATGAGCTCGCGTTCTTCTGCATCATTTAGCATTGAAAGCGCTACGCGGTCCTTGGCACTGCCGGCGGGGTTAAAGCACTCCAATTTGCAAAGCAAATGCGCCTCCATGCCAATAGCGGCGGCAAAATTATGCGCCTCGAGAAGCGGCGTTTTTCCTATCATTTCGGCTATATTATGAAACAGCATGGCATACACCTCCTGTTAAATCTCTTTCATTCATTGTATCACATTTTTGTGAGTTTGTCAATTATCTCTCTATAAAACAGAAAAAAACAGCACGGAAAATTCCATACTGTTTTATTCTGTAACAAAGTTGGGTTAGGACTTTGTTCTTGTGTCTGTTTTGATTACTTGTTCAGCGCGTTGAGCTTCTTTGTAAACTGGCTCTTCTTGTGAGCTGCTGCGTTCTTATGGATGATTCCGTAAGCGGCTGCTTGGTCAACCTTCTTAACAGCTTCCTTATAAGCTGCTTGAGCGGCTGCCATATCACCGGATGCAAGAGCTGCATCGTACTTCTTCATTTCAGTCTTGAGCGCGCTGCGGTGCATTTTGTTCTGCAGGGTCTTGGTCTCGATAACCTTAACTCTCTTCTTAGCAGACTTAATGTTAGGCATAGTTTTTTACCTCCCTATAGATTTGAAATTCGAATAACTGATATTTCAAAGCGAGCACCTGAGAGGGTGTGCATTGCTTCATCCATATACTGCTATATTGTATCACAAATAAAATCAAATTGCAATACCTTTTTTGAAAAAAGTTTGAATTTTTTTCGATTTTTTGTAATATTCTATACTATTCAATATTTTTCTTTTATCCTTTGCACTTTTTTTGCAAATTCTCTTGATTTCTTGATAGATTTGTACTATAATAGTGGCATGGGAATTCCCCAAAATACATAAAGGAGCATATTATTATGGCAAAAAAGAAGACCATTACCGGCGCTTATGAGGCTTTGCCGAAGATTGCAAAAATCCTGCTGCAAATTTTCCTTGGTGCAATTATTGGCGGCGTTTACAGAATCCTGCGCTACCTTGAGACCAAGAACGTTGTTACCCTTGTAGTTGGCATTCTCGCTCTCATTCCGCCCATCGATTTCGTTTTCTGGATTCTCGACCTCGTTACCGAGATTACCAACGACCGCATCAGCATTTTGGCGGACTAATAGAATATAAGCAGACTCTTTGGGGGTCTGCTTTTTCTTTTGATTTTTTTCCAAGAAACCAAAAAAGATGTTCAAAATCTATTGCATTTTTTCAATTTTGCGGTATAATATATAATGTTGAATTATGGCTATTTTGAAGCCCACATTATTGGAGGATTTTGAAAATGACAAAAAAGCTTGAAAAATTGAAGAATTTTGACGGTGTACAAGGTCCCGTACTGACCATTGTAATGGATGGTGTAGGTCTTGCTCCCAACACCGTATCCAACGCTGTTGCAGGTGCATACACCCCTAACCTTGACGCCCTGATGAAGAATTATCCCATGGTCACTCTCAAGGCTCACGGAACCGCTGTCGGTCTCCCCTCTGACGATGATATGGGTAACAGTGAGGTCGGTCACAACGCTCTCGGTGCCGGACAAGTCTTTGCACAAGGCGCTAAGCTGGTTTCCAACTCCATCGAATCGGGCAAGATGTTCGCATCTGCTACCTGGCAGGAGCTTGTTGCAAACGTTAAGGCAAACAACTCTACCCTGCACTTCCTCGGTCTCTTCTCCGACGGTAACGTGCACTCTCACATCGACCACCTCAAAGCAATGCTGAAGCAAGCAAAGGTCGAGGGCGTTTCTACCGTTCGCGTGCACATTCTTCTTGATGGCCGCGACGTCGGCGAGACCTCTGCTCTTGATTATATTCTTCCCTTTGAGGATTTCCTTGCTAGCCTGAACGGCGACGGCTTTGACGCTCGCATCGCATCGGGCGGCGGTCGTATGAGCATTACCATGGACCGCTACGAGGCAAACTGGAAGATGGTTGAGGACGGTTGGAACACCCACGTTCTCGGTCTTGGACGTCAATTCTGCTGTGCGGCAAAGGCAGTTCAGACCTATCGTGACGAGCTCAAGGTTATTGACCAAGACCTCCCCGCTTTTGTGATTGCCGAGGATGGCAAGCCCGTTGGAACTGTTGAGGATGGCGACAGCGTTATCTTCTTCAACTTCCGCGGTGACCGCTCCATTGAAATTTCCAAGGCGTTTGACGCTCCTGTGGGTGAGTTTGATAAATTCGACCGCGTTCGCATCCCCAATGTTGTTTATGCCGGTATGCTCGAATACGACGGTGACCTGCACATTCCCAACAAGTATCTCGTATCTCCTCCTGAAATCACCAACACCATGGGTGAATATCTTGCCGCTATGGGTGTTCCCGTTCTTGCTATCTCCGAAACGCAAAAGTACGGTCACGTAACCTACTTCTGGAACGGCAACAAGTCCGGCAAGTTTGACGAAGAGCTCGAGGATTATATTGAAATCCCCTCTGACGTTGTTCCCTTTGAGCAACGCCCCTGGATGAAGTGTGCTGAAATCACTGATAAGCTCATTGAATGCCTCAAGAGCGGCAAATATAAGTATCTGCGTGTCAACTTCCCCAACGGCGATATGGTTGGACATACCGGCTCTCTTGCCGCAACCCGTTGCTCGATGGAAGCGCTTGACCTTCAACTCGGCAGAATCCTGCCTGTTCTCGATACCCTCGGTGGTGTGGCTCTTATCACTGCCGACCACGGCAATGCCGACGAAATGTATGAAATGGACAAGAAGAGCGGATTACCTAAAGCTGACAAGAACGGCAACTACAAGGCAAAAACCAGCCACACGCTCAATCCCGTTCCCTGCATCGTTTACGACAACACAAATGCAAAAGAACACTACACCGTAAAGCTTGACGGCTCCTTTGGCCTTTCCAACGTAGCCGCTACCACGGTCAATCTGCTTGGCTACGAAGCACCCGAGATGTGGGATGCTTCTATCATCGAGGTAAAATAATGCAATTCAAAACCGAGCTTCATGCCCACACAAGTGAGGTCAGCCCTTGCGGACACGTTACCGCTCCCGAGGTTGCGGAACGCTTCATTGCCGAGGGCTACACCTCGCTGGTCATCACCAACCATTATTCTAGTTATATCATTGATAACCTCAAGGGCTCTTGGCGTGAGAAGATGGATTATTATGTATACCCCTATTACTTAATGCGCGAGCACGCCGGCGACAGACTCAACGTCATTCTCGGTTGTGAGTTGCGTTTTGAGGGGAACTATAACGACTATCTCATCTACGGCATTACCGAAGAGTTTTTACGCGAAAATCCCGATCTGCACAAGATGAGCTTGCGCTCCTTTGCCCCTCTCGCACGTGAGAACGGCTTTTTGGTGGTGCAGGCGCATCCCTTCCGCAACGAGATTCAAATCGTCCCGCCCGCTCTTTTGGACGGTATGGAGACCTTTAACGGAACACCAAGCTATGACGGGCGCAATTCGATTGCCGATGCGTGGGCAAAACGCTATAACCTTATTCGCACCTCGGGCAGCGATTTTCACAACCCCGACCAACACGGCACCGGCGGCATTTTAACAAGCGCCGCTATCCGCACCGGTGAAGAGCTTGTGGCAGTGCTGAAAAGTGGCAACTATACCCTACACTGCGAAGGTCCTGCCGCCGAGCGCGAAGGAATTACCGACTATCCCGCAAAATATTGATTTTCAAGGAGAAAGATAATGGAACCTTGTAAATATGCAACCCTTGATGAGTTGGCATCCGCTTGTGCCGATTGTGGACGCTGTGCTTTGGGTGAAACCCGCACCAAATTGGTGTTTGGCGTGGGCAACCCCAACGCCGACCTGATGTTTGTTGGCGAAGCCCCCGGCGAACAAGAGGACCTGACCGGCATCCCCTTTGTTGGACGCGCAGGACAGTTGCTTGACAAATTCCTTTACGCTGTTGATATTGAGCGTAAAGACGTTTACATCGCCAATATTCTCAAATGCCGTCCTCCCAAGAATCGCGATCCCCTGCCTGCAGAAGAGGATGCTTGCATCGATTATCTGCGCGAGCAGGTGCGCCTCATTCAACCCAAGGTAATCGTTTGTCTTGGAAGAATCGCCGCTATGCGCCTCATTAAGCCCGATTTTAAAATTTCGGTCGAGCACGGCACGTGGTTTGAGAAGGGTGACTATCTCATGACTGCCGTCTATCACCCCGCGGCACTTTTGCGCGATCCGCGCCGTCGCGAGGATATGCTGCGCGATATGCAAGCCATTAAGGCAAAGCTCGACGAGCTTGGGGGAAAGAACTGATGTTAGATTTCTTCCCTCGCCTACTCACCATCATTTTAACGCTCTTCTTTTTGATGATTTGCGGCTATATTTGCCGCAAGACCAAAATTATTGACGACAAGGCATCAAAAGCCCTCTCTCGCCTCATCGTTTCCATCGGACAACCGATGATGATTATTGGGGCGCTGAACAACATCAAGTTTTCGAAGGAAAATTTGACTATCGGATGGCAGGTGCTCCTGATCAGCCTTGTGATGCACGTCCTGATGGCGGCAATGGCATTCCTCATTTGCCGACCAATGAAAAAAGGCAATTTTGACAGAGCGAAAATATTTGAGTTCTCGCTTGTGTTTGCAAATGCAGGCTTTCTCGGCTTCCCCATTCTCGACTCGATTTTTGGGAACGGAATCGGTAGCTTTATGGGTGCATTTTACGTAGTTGTTTTTAACATTTTTATTTGGACGTGGGGCATTATGATTCTCGCACGTGAGCGCGACGACATCAAGCTCACGCCCAAAAAAATCTTTATCAACTACGGCACAGTTCCCTGCGCCATTGGTATTCTTTTATTCCTTTTGCAACCCTATATCGTTCCTGCAGAAGGTTCTGTACTCGCACCTGCGTATGATGCGCTTTCGCAGTTCTTTAACTATCTCGGCTCGCTCTGCACGCCTATCTCCGTTTTGGTAACAGGTGCATTGCTTGCAACCATGCCACTCTTGGATATGTTTAAGAACCTGCGTTTGTACGTCCATTCGGGCATTAAACTGATTGTATTCCCTATTATTCTTTGTCTGTTAGCAAAGGTTGTGGGACTGAATGACACATACATTTTGCTCGTTACAGCAATGGCGGGTGTACCAAGTGCCGCAATGGTAACGATGCTTGCCGAGCTGCACGACATCGAACCCGGCTATGCCTCGCAATCAGTGGGAATGACATCCATCCTCTCCACTGCAACACTTCCGCTTGTGATGTTGTTTGCGCAATGGGTGGTTACGTGGTAA
>JAZQKM010000244.1:0-2479 GCA_045542155.1 Eubacteriales bacterium | reverse complement strand
GCGGATCTCCTCGGACACAGGGGACTCGGAAACGATCCACATTGTGAGCGTCATGTTACTTGCAACCTTTGCTTGTTCCAACTCGTTCTTCGCGTCTTCTTCCGAATCCTCGGCACAACCTGCCAAAAAGACGGAGAGCATCATTACGAGGCAAAGAAAGAAAGCGATCAGTCTCTTGTTCATTGTTTGTTCCTCCAAAAAAATCGTGACACCGCCTCGCGTATGCGCGCGAGCGCGGTAAATACGTTTATACGCTATATTTTACACCTTTTTCTATCTTCTGTCAAGTGAATTTTTTGTTACGAAAATTGCAGTGCCCTATATCCTTAATAATGCGGACACGCAGTGTTCACAAATGGATGGGAGTATGCACAATTCAACACTTGCAGTTTGTTGCACATTGCTTATCCATTACACCAATGTGCACAATTTTGGCGTTTTATTTTTGTTGCAGTAAACCAAAATTATTCCATAAAGCCCTTGAGGTGTCTTGCACGGCTGGGATGACGGAGTTTACGCAGAGCCTTCGCCTCAATTTGGCGAATACGTTCTCTGGTAATATCAAATTCCTTACCAACCTCCTCAAGAGTGCGGGTGCGGCCGTCATAAAGACCAAAACGAAGCTTGATAACGTGCTCTTCACGGGGGGTGAGGGTGTGCAGTTGACGTTCCAGCTCCTCGCGAAGGATGCTGGTAGAGGTTGCTTCTGCGGGAGAGGGGGTATCGTCATCGGGAATGAAATCGCCAAGATGGCTATCCTCTTCCTCGCCGATAGGCGTCTCAAGAGATACGGGATCTTGTGCAATCTTCATAATTTCACGAACCTTTTCGGGGCTCATCGAAATGCGCTCGCCGATCTCATCGGCGGTGGGCTCACGACCGTTTTCTTGCAGGAGCTGACGGGAGATGCGGGAAACCTTGTGAATAGTTTCAACCATGTGTACGGGAATACGAATGGTTCTTGCCTGGTCGGCAATAGCACGGGTGATAGCTTGACGGATCCACCAGGTTGCATACGTAGAAAACTTATAACCCTTGGTATAGTCAAATTTATCAACGGCCTTCATCAAGCCCATATTACCCTCTTGAATGAGGTCAAGGAAGAACATTCCGCGGCCGACGTAACGCTTTGCAATACTAACAACCAAACGCAGGTTCGCTTCAACAAGTTCAACCTTTGCATCTTCATCACCAATCATCATGCGCTCTGCAAGCTCTTTTTCGCGGTCTGCGGTGAGCAGCGGAACACGTCCGATTTCTTTCAAATAAAGACGAACAGGGTCATCAATAGCAAGGCCCTCCTGCTCAAGGATACGCTCCATATTTTCGGCAGCGCTAAAAGCCTCTACTTCATTCTCAATAGCACTCAATTCCTCGCTGGAAAGGTCGCCATCAAAGGAAATGCCGTTATCCTCAAGTGTCTCATAGAGCTTGTCGATGCTTTCAGCATCGAAATTCATCTCTTCAAGCGCCTCGTCAAGGTCGGAAGCGGAGAGCTTACCCTTTTTGCCTTTTTCAATCAGTACACTGACGTCTATCTTTTTTTCGTTGCCTACCAGGGTTTCGGTGGATTCCGTTGCAACCTCGGCTTCTACTTCTTTTGTTTCTACGTCTTTCATTCTCATCTCGCCTTTCTTTTATGTATTGGTATCTTTTCTTCGTTTTTTCTCGCGCAAATGTTGGAGATGTTTGTCCAGCCCTTGCCCACTTACTTCGAGAAGTTTTTTCTCATTTTTGAGTGTCTCAACAGAAGAGCGGAAGATTTCGAGTCCATTTTGCGAAAGTTGTCGACGTGCGACCTCGGCTTTTTCAATCCTGCCCATTTCGTCGGGGGTAAATTCCGCCCCCATCAGTGCAACGGAGAACCCCTGCTCGGTAGCGTGGCGGCGCATGACTGATGCGAAAACGCGCCGATAAAAATCGGTAACGAAATGCTCCTCTTGCAAATCGACAGAGCCGTTTTGCACGGCGTTGCGGTATTCCTCGTAAATAAGCAATAAGCCAATAACGGCTTCCTCTGCCGCTGCGGCACGCGGATGCTGTGCCGCTTCGGGATTGACGCGGTCGCCAAAGTTCTTGACGGTTGCTTGCGCTTCCCTCGTGTCACGAGCGGCTTGCTCGCGACGGTTGCGACGCCGATATTGCTCGACGCTGTTGCGCAAAACATCGGTGGGAAGCTCCAATTTTGAAGTAATGTATGCCAAATAGACCTCCCGTTCAACAGGTGAGGAATATTCCGCTATCATTGCACAAAGCTCGTTCGATGCGCGGATCTTATCGCTTCCCTCTCCCAAATCATAGCGGGAAAGAATGCGGTCGGCTTTATGTTCAAATCCCGTACGGCTTTCTTCCAGCACACGGCGGAAGCGGTCGGGACCAAACTTTTGAATGTATTCATCAGGGTCTTTTGCACCGCTCAATTTGAGTACGCGCACGTCCATTCCCACCTCACCGAGCATCCGCATCGCTTTGTTTGCTG